>NZ_JANPEO010000324.1:0-3994 GCF_031422975.1 Nocardioides sp.
CGGAACACGTCGACCTGCTGGTCGATGGCGGTGTTGAGGAAGAACGCCAGCACGGTCGGCGCCGGGCCGTTGATGGTCAGCGAGACCGACGTCGAGGGCGCGATCAGGTCGAAGCCGTCGAACAGCACCTTCATGTCGTCCAGCGTCGCCACCGAGACACCCGAGGTGCCGACCTTGCCGTAGACGTCGGGGCGCGGGTCGGGGTCGCGACCGTAGAGCGTCACCGAGTCGAAGGCGGTCGACAGGCGCGTCGCCTCGCCCTCGTGGGAGAGGATCTTGAAGCGGCGGTTGGTGCGCGCCGGGTCGCCCTCGCCGGCGAACATCCGGGCCGGGTCCTCGCCGTCGCGCTTGAACGGGAAGACGCCGGCAGTGAACGGGAAGTAGCCCGGGAGGTTCTCGTTGCGCCAGAACGTCACGAGCTCGCCGTGTTCGGTGAAGCGGGGGAGCGAGACGCGGGGAATCTTGGTCCCGCTCAGCGATTCGCGGGTCAGCTTGGTGTGGATCTCGCGGTCGCGGACCTTCACGACCTGCTCGTCGCCGGAGTAGGACTGCACGACGGCGGGCCAGCCGGCGATCTGCTCGCTGACCTCGTGGGGCAGTTGGCGCTGGGCGGACTCGAGCAGGTCCTCGACGCCGCTGGTGTCCTTGTCGTTGGAGACCAGCTCGCCCTGCACGATGTTGAGCCGTTGCACCCGTCGCGCTGCCTCGGCGAGGCGATCGGTCTGGGCGTGGTAGCCGCGGACGGTCTCGGTGATCTCGGCGAGGTAGCGGACCCGTTCGGTCGGCACGACCTGACGGATGCCGGACGAGTGGCGTACGGCGACGTGGGGGAGCGTGCCCTCGGTGACCGGCAGTCCGCCGGCCGCGAGGGTGTCGCGCAGGTGCTGGTAGAGCGCGGTGACGCCATCGTCGTTGAAGGTCGCCGCGCTGGTGCCGAAGACCGGCAACTCCTGAGGCTGCTTGCCGAAGGCGCCACGGTTGCGGACCAGCTGGCGGCCGACGTCGCGCATCGCGTCCTTGGCGCCGCGGCGCTCGAACTTGTTGATCGCCACCGTGTCGGCGAAGTCGAGCATGTCGATCTTCTCCAGCTGCGAGGCGGCGCCGAACTCCGGCGTCATGACGTAGAGCGAGTGGTCGACGAACGGCACGATGGCCGCGTCGCCCTGACCGATGCCGGGCGTCTCCACGATGATCAGGTCGAAGCCGGCGGCTTTCATCACCGCGATCACGGTGTCGAGGTGCTCGGGCACCTCGTGGGCGCCGCGCGTGGCGAGGCTGCGGAAGAAGACCCGGTCGCCGTCGAGGGAGTTGGCGCGGATCCGGTCACCGAGCAGCGCGCCACCGCCCTTGCGGCGGGTCGGGTCGATGGCGATCACGGCGACGCGGAGCTTGTCCTGCTGATCCACGCGGAAGCGGCGCACGATCTCGTCGGTGAGGCTGGACTTGCCCGAGCCACCGGTGCCGGTGATGCCGAGGACCGGCGCCGTGTGGGTGGCGGCCGCCTCCTGGATGCGGGTCAGCATCTCGTCGGTCAGCTGGCCGGTCTCCGCACCGGTCAGGGCGCGGGCGATGGCGAGGCGGTCGCCGGCCAGCACCGCGTCGATGTCGGCCTGTCGGGCCTCCCACGGGTTGAAGTCGCAGTCGGCGACGACCGAGTTGATCATCCCGACGAGGCCCATCCGCTGGCCGTCCTCAGGGGAGAAGATGGTGACGCCCGAGTCGCGCAGGCGCTTGATCTCGGCCGGCACGATGACGCCGCCGCCACCGCCGACGACCTGGACGTGGTCGGCGCCGGCCGCGCGCAGCGACTCCACCAGGTATTCGAAGTACTCGACGTGGCCGCCCTGGTAGGACGACACCGCGATGCCCTGCGCGTCTTCCTCGAGCGCGGCGTCCACCACCTCCTGGACGGAGCGGTTGTGACCGAGGTGGATCACCTCGCAGCCCTGACTCATGAAGATCCGCCGCATGATGTTGATCGAGGCGTCGTGCCCGTCGAAGAGGGCCGAGGCCGTGACGAGGCGGACGGGGTGCTGGGGCTGGTGGAGCTCGACCATGAGGGATCCCTTGGAGAAGGTTAGTTGGATGTCCTACTAATCGAATAGTAGGACATCCAACTACCTACTGTGAAGTCACAACGGCGGCCACGTGGTCGCCAGCGGCCTCGCGCACCTCGCCGAGGAGCTCGGTGAGGCGCACGACGTCCGCCGTGGGCAGCCCGGGCCGCTCGAAGACCACGGCATTGAGGCCGAGCGTCGCGCGGTCGACAACCTCTCGGCCGGCGTCCGTCAGGGAGGCGAGGATGACGCGGCGGTCGTCGTCGCGGCGGAGGCGCTCGACGTACCCCTGCCGGACCAGGCGCTCGACCGCACTCGTCACGCTGGTGGGGTGGACCTGGAGCAAGGATCCGAGGCGCGTCATCGGCATCGAGCCGGACTGCACGAAGGACAGCAGGCGCAGGACCTCGTAGCGGGCGAAGGTGAGGTCGAGCGGCCGCAGCACCGAGTCGATGCGCTCCATCAGCAGTTGCTGGACGCGGACGACCGAGGTCACCATCGCCATGCCGTCGGCCGCGTCGTCCCAGCCGTGGCGCACCCACTGGCTGTGTGCCTCGTGGATGGGGTCCCTGTCGCGTGCCATGCGGACAGGCTACGCGAAATTGCTAGGACGTCCTAGGAGTCGGTTCGTCCGTCAGAACTTCTGGTCGATGAGCCCGGTGTCGACGTAGTAGAGGAAGCCGCCGATCGCGACGTTCTCGGGGATCAGGGGATGGGAGCGCACTCTGCGCACGTCCTCCTGCAGGGCGGCGATCTGGTCGGAGATGACGTGGAACTCCTGCCACGACGCGTCGACGCCCATCGACTTCCCGACCTTCAGCCGCAGTTCGGCCTCGGTGTTGCTGGCCATCGCGCACTTGGTGTGGGGGACGATCAGGATGCGCTCGACGCCGAGGAGGTGGACGCCGAGGACGAGCGCTTCGAGGGCCGCACTGGTGACGCGCCCGCCCGGGTTGCGGAAGATCTTGGCGTCGCCGTGCTCGAGACCGAGCATCCGCAGCGGGTCGATGCGCGAGTCCATGCAGGTGACGATCGCGACGCCGGCGTGCGCGACACCGTCGAAGTCTCCGAGGGTGAAGTCCTCGGCGAAGGTCCTGTTGGCGGCGATCAGATCGGTGAAGTCGTCCACGATGGCGAGGTTAGCGGAGACTCGGGGGTGCTCGACGACACGACCGGTGCGCTGGACGCCGCGATGGCCGGGCCGTGCTCCGGCAACAGCACCGACGCCGTCACGGACGCCGAGATGCGGTAGGGCTGGGCCTCCAGCAGCGACCCGAGGGTGCGTCGCAGCCGCGACATCTCGGCGCGCACCGTGACCACGCGACTGGGGTCGGCGAAGAGATCCATGGCGAGCTGGGCGGCCGTACGACCCTCGGGCGATCGCAGGAGGGCCAGCAGGATCTCGGCGTGCCGCTGGCTGGGCCGGTGCTGCCACGTGTGGCTGGGCGTGCGTACCCGAAGCTCCGGTCGACCCCGCAGGTCGAGCACGAGCTCGGTGGCGACGGCGGACTCGCTGCCCAGGCGCACCAGCCAGCCACCCGGCAAGGGCTCCACGGTGACGGCGCCGAGTGCGGGCAGCCAGGTGGACTCGGTGGACAGGTCGGCGGGCAGCAGCAGCCGCTCGGGGGCGGTGAAGCCGGAGACCGCGGCGATGTGCCCGCTGGGATCGACCGCGAGCACGCGCCCACCCATGCGGGCGAGGACGGGGGCGGCATACGCGCGCAGGCGATCCAGGGCCATGCTGTGCTCGCTGCGGACCTCCGCTTCCGCCAGCTTGGCGGTGACGCCGACGAGGGCCAGCACGGAGCGCTGGACCGAGTGGGCCGGCCCGCTGATGTCGACAGCGCCCAGCGTCTCGCCGGTCCAGGGATCGAGAATCGGGGCGGCCGCGCAGCTCCAGCGCGTGTGCGACTCGACGTAGTGCTCGGGGCCGCGGA
>NZ_JANPEO010000325.1:0-3736 GCF_031422975.1 Nocardioides sp.
CCCCACGTGCTGGGCGATCGGGTCGTCGATCTCGGGCCGCGCGCGACGCACGAGGAGCTTGAGAAGTGCCGCGATGACCCAGCCGGCTGCCATGGTGATCAGCCCCCACCAGGCTCGGGTCCGCAGGCGCCTGCCGAACCAGACGTAGAGGCTGACCGGCAGCCCCACGCCGAGATACATCACGAACGGCTGGCTGATCACCTCCCAGGTCTCGACGAGGGACCGGAACCGGGGGTGGTCTCGCGTGTAGTCGGTCGCCGAGACGATCAGGTCCTGGTCGAAGGTCACCAGCGGGTCGAACTTGGTGCGCAAAAGGAAGGCCAGCATTCCCAGCGGGACGGCAACGACGGAGGCGTAGACGACGGCCCGCGTCATCCGGCGCCAGCGGGAGGCGGTCGCGAGATCCATGGGCGGCATCATTGCACTGGCGGCAGCCCGGGACTCGGCGCCACCGCGTCATTCGCTCCCTTGACACGGCAGACAGGATGTCTGCCGTGGACGTGCGTGCGTGGCTCCTGACCAACGAGGAGCGGGAGAACCCGCACACCCGGATCGACGACATCCGCGGTGACGGCACCGCCTGGAGCCGTGGCAACACCGTGCGGGCCATCGTCCACGGGCGCCCCTACTTCGCCGAGCTCCACTCCCGCATCAGCCGTCTGGGCCCCGGCGACCGCCTCTACTTCGCCGACTGGCAGGGCGACCCCGACCAGCAGCTCACCGACGAGCCCACCTCGACCCTCAGCGCCACGCTCGTGGCCGCAGCGCGGCGCGGCGTCGACGTACGCGGGCTGCTCTGGCGATCCCACTGGCACCGTCTGGGCTTCAGCGCGCACCGGCACCGCTACCTGGGCGAGGAGATCGGTGAGGCCGGCGGGCAGTGCCTGCGCGACATGCGCGTGCGGACGCGCGGCGCCCACCACCAGAAGTTCGTCGTGATCCGCCACCGCGACGACCCCGCCGACGACGTGGCGTACGTCGGCGGGATAGATCTCTGTCACGGCCGCCGCGACGACCAGGACCACCACGGCGACCCCCAGGCGGTCGAGATCGCCAAGGCCTACGGCCCGACCCCGCCGTGGCACGACGTCCAGGTCGCCATCCAGGGCCCCGCGGTACACGATGTCGAGACCACCTTCCGCGAGCGGTGGGAGGACAGCACGCCGCTCACCGTCAACCCGGGACGGCTGTTGTCCAGCCTGTTCCACCGCGAGGACCTGTCGCCCGAACCGCTCGGAGACCAGGAACCGCCGCCCGCTCCGCGGCCCGACGGACACGACGTCGTCCAGATCATCCGGACCTTCCCGGTCATCATGCCCAAGGGCTTCGACTTCGCACCCGAGGGTGAGCGCTCGGTGATGCTCGGCAACAGCAAGGCGATCGCGCACGCCGATCGACTGGTCTACGTCGAGGACCAGTACCTGTGGTCGGACGACGTCGGCGAGCACTTCGCGGCCGCGCTGCGGGAGAAGCCCGATCTCCGCCTCGTGGTGGTGCTGCCGATGCTGCCCGACCTCGAAGGCGCGATGGCCGAGGTGCCGCAGCTCTACGGACGGACCCGGGCGATGCGCACCATCATCGAGGCGGGCGGGGACCGGGTCGCGGTGTTCGGCCTGTGCAACGCCGACGGCATTCCGATCTACGTGCACTCGAAGACCTGCGTCATCGACCAGCGTTGGGCCAGCGTGGGCTCGGACAACCTCAACCGGCGCTCGTGGACCAGCGACAGCGAGATCGCCTGCGCCGTCGTCGACGAGCGCGGAGACCTGGACGATCGTGCGCCGGCGGACTCCTTCCCGCGGGTCCTGCTGCGCACCTTGGTCGCCGAGCACCTGGGGTGCGACCCCGCCGACGTGCCGGAGGACCCGCACGAGCTGTTCGACGCGATGGTCGCGTGCGCGCACGCACTTGACGAGTGGTACGCCGGTGGCGTCCCCGACAAGAGGAGCGGCATCCGCGGCGTCCTGATCGGCCGGGTGCCGCACCGCATGGCGCCCGTCCCCCGCTCGATTGCCGCCCATGTCCCCGGTCACCGCAGGCGCCGTGAGCGGGTGGTGGCCAGGGCGGAGGAGATCTCGAGGCACGGGTCGGTCCGCGGCGTCCGCCCGCCCGGACAACTGCGCCGGCTGTCCCCACCGGAGCTGACCGACGCCCAGCTCCGCTGGGCACCTCGGCTGTACGACACGCTGTTCGATCCCGACGGTCGCCCACGCCCCGGGGACAGGAGCTGAACGATGGCCAAGAAACGTGACGTCGGCGCATGGCGCCAGGACCCGCACGATGCGCTCCGCGCCGGTCCGGACTTCGACCTGGACAAGCTGGACCGCGGGTCGACTCCGGGGTGGAAGGGCGACAAGTCGACAGCCAAGCGCTTCGGCAAACAGCGCGGCACGCTGCTGAGCGAGCTGCAGGAGCGGCTGTTCGCCGAGGGCTCAGCGGGCGCGGGCCGATCTCTGCTCGTCATCGTCCAGGGCCTCGACACTGCTGGCAAGGGTGGCGTGGCCCGGCACGTCATGAGCAAGGTCGACCCCCAGGGCGTGGCCCTGCGGTCGTTCGGGCCACCGACCGAGGAGGAGCAGAAGCACCACTTCCTGTGGCGGCTGCGCAAGGAGCTTCCAGGCCCCGGCATGATCGGGGTCTTCGACCGGTCGCATTACGAGGACGTGCTCATCGCACGGGTCGACGAGCTGGTGCCTCGGGCGACCTGGGAAGGCCGTTTCGACGAGATCAACCAGTTCGAGGGTGACCTCGTCAAGGCCGGCACCACCATCGTGAAGTTCGCGCTGATGGTGAGCCACGACGAGCAGGGCGTTCGCCTCATGAGGCGCCTGGACCGCCCGGACAAGCTCTGGAAGTACAGCGCCAACGACCTGCCGACCCGGCGCCAGTGGGACAACTACCAGGAGGCCTACGCCGACGTGTTCCGCCGCACCTCCACCGACGCGGCTCCGTGGTTCGTGATCCCGGCCGACCAGAAGTGGTATGCGCGTCTGGCCATCACCGAGATCCTGACCCAGACCCTGATCGACATGGACCCTCAGTGGCCCTCGGTCCGCTGGGACCCGATGGTCCAGCGGCGCGAGCTCGCCAAGACCTTGAGCACCTCGGCCCTCGCCGCCTCCCTCGGGGAGACCGACGAGCAGGTCGGGAAGGCCATCAAGGACGATCGGTCGGTCCGCAAGCAGGCCGCTCGTGCCGGCACGGTTGGCGACGACTCGGACCCCGTCGAGGATGCCGAGGCCAAGGCCCGAGCAGCCGAGGCGTCGGCGACTGCAGCCGCCGCACTGGTCGACCTGCAGCGCACTCGCCAGCAGAAGGCCGACCTGCTGGCGGAGCGCGACGAGAGCTGAGTCGCCCGGGGACGGCCCGAGACTACTGTCACCCGGCCCTGCGTGTCCCTCGTCACGCTCCCCACCGCCCGTCCAGTGAGCGGCGTCGCAGCCGCATCGCGGCAGGCGCGACTACAGTGGTTGACTGGGCAAGAAGGCCACTAGAACGCGTTCTATCGAGCAGGAAGCAGGCACGAGGTGACCCAGCCGACCAAGCAGGTCAAGCAGCTCGATCGAGTCGTCATCCGGTTTGCCGGCGACTCGGGCGACGGCATGCAGCTGACCGGTGATCGGTTCACCCAGGAGTCGGCGGTGTTCGGCAACGACCTGGTGACCCTGCCCAACTTCCCGGCCGAGATCCGGGCGCCCCAGGGCTCGCTGCCCGGGGTCTCGTCCTTCCAGGTGCA
>NZ_JANPEO010000326.1:0-11128 GCF_031422975.1 Nocardioides sp.
GTCACGACCAGCCGGCCGACCTCGCCGAGCGCCTGCGGGCGGCGGGGTTCCGCGCCCATCCCGAGGAGACGGTGATGGTCGGCGAAGCCGCCGCCCTGGCGGTGCCGGTGCCGATCCCGGCCGCCGTCACCCTGCGGCGGCTGGATCGCACAGCCGCGACGTTCGCCGACGACGCGCACCGGATGGCGGCCATGCAGTCGGAGGTGTTCGGCGCCGGCCCGACCGGTGACGAGCTCATCGGACGACTGCTCCAGCCTGACGGCCGTGCCGAGGCCTGGGTGGCCGAGGCCGACGGCGCCGTCATCTGCGCCGGTCGGCTCGAGGTGGTCCCGGGCACTGAGTTCGCCGGCCTCTGGGGCGGCGGCACGCTCGAGCAGTGGCGCGGCCGTGGGATCTACCGCGCCCTCGTCAGCGCCCGTGCGAGCTCGGCCATCGACCGCGGAGTGCACTACCTCCAGTCCGACTGCACCGAGATGTCGCGGCCGATCCTGGAGCGCGCCGGGCTGACCAGGGTCACCACCACGACCCCCTTTGTCTGGCAACGCGACCACGTGCCCGCCTGATCCGGCCATACTTGCTGGCGTGACACGCGGCTACCTCGACCACCCAGGCGTCCTGGCCTTCGCGCACCGCGGAGGTGCCTTCCACCCCGAGCTCGAGGGTCTGGAGAACACGATGGCGGCCTTCCGGCACGCCGTAGAGCTCGGCTACACCTACCTCGAGACCGACGTCCACGTGACCAGCGACGGCGTCCTGCTCGCGTTCCACGACGACGTCCTCGACCGGGTCACCGACCGCACCGGAAGCATCGCCGACACGTCGTACGCCGACGTGCAGGCCGCCCTCATCGGCGGCCGCGAGCGCGTGCCGACGCTGGCGGAGCTGTTCGAGGCCTTCCCGGGCGTGCGGTTCAACATCGACATCAAGTCGGCCGGGGCGGTGCCGGCGCTCGCCGACTTCATCTCCCAGCACGACGCCTGGGACCGGGTGCTGGTCGGATCGTTCTCGGGGCGCCGGCTCACCACCTTCCGGCGGCTCACCGAGGGCCGGGTCGCGACCTCGGCGCACCCGCTGGAGGTCGCGGCCTATGTCTTGTCCCCCGTCTCCGGCCTGGCCAGGCTCTTGACGCGCGGACGCCCCGACGCCCTGCAGATCCCGCACCGCCAGGGCCGCCTGACCGTGGCGTCGAGGGGGCTGATCCGCCGCGCGCACGCCAACGGGCTGCAGGTCCACGTCTGGACCATCGACGAACCGGCGGAAATGTCGCAACTTCTCGATCGTGGTGTCGATGGCCTGATCACCGATCGCACCGACATACTCAGCGACGTGCTGCGATCGCGCGGCCAATGGGAGGGCAAGTCATGAGCAACGCACCCGGCGGGATCGCCGACCTCAGGCCGCTGGCGCAGGAGCGGGAGCAGAAGGCTTGGTACTGGTACGACTGGGCGAACAGCGCCTACGTCACGACCATCGCCACGGTCCTGCTGGCGCCGTACCTCATCGCTATCGCCAAGGAAGCCGCGGTCGACAACCGGATCAGCGTGCTCGGGCTGTCCGTCGCTCCCGGGTCACTCCCGTCCTACCTCGTGACCTTCTCCACCATCCTCTCCGCGTTCATCCTCCCGCCGCTGGGCGCGATGATGGACCGCACCGAGAAGAAGAAGCAGTGGCTGGCGGGCTTCGCCTGGACCGGCGCCGCCTTCGCCTCGCTGCTGTGGTTCTGCAAGGGCGACAACTGGCAGATCGGCGCCATCGCCGTGATCGGCGCCAACCTGTGCCTGGCGGCCTCGTTGGTCGTCAACGACTCGATCCTGCCGCTCATCTCCGACGAGGCCAACCGCGACCGCGTCTCGTCGCGGGGGTGGGCCTTCGGCTACCTCGGTGGCGGGCTGCTGCTGGCCGTCAACCTCGCCCTGGTGACGATGCTGCCGTTCGGGCTGGAGAAGGGCGAGGCAGCCCGGATCTGCATGCTGTCGGCCGCGATCTGGTGGGCCGCCTTCACCATCATCCCGTTCCGCCGGCTCAACAACCACACGCCGGCCGACGTGGAGCAGGTCGAGGGCAACGTGGTTGCCCGCAGCTTCGGCCAGCTCGGCGTGACTCTGCGAGAGATGAAGAACTATCCGATGGCGCTGACCTTCCTGGTCGCCTACCTGTTCTTCAACGATGGCATCCAGACCGTGATCGCCAGCTCCTCCACCTACGGCTCGGAGCAGCTCGGGCACGGAGAGTCCATCCTGATCGGCACCATCCTGCTCGTCCAGTTCGTCGCCTTCTTCGGTGCCCTGCTCTTCGGCCGGCTGGCCTCTCGCCGAGGCGCCAAGAACACGATCCTGATGGGCCTGGTCATCTGGATGGTCATCGTCACCGCCGCGCTGTTCCTGCCGGCCAACAACGTGCCGCTCTTCATGATCTTCGGGGTCGCCGTCGGCATTGTGCTCGGGGGCACCCAGGCGCTGGCGCGGTCCTACTTCTCGCTGCTGATTCCGCGGGGCAAGGAAGCCGAGTACTTCAGCTTCTATCACGCGATGGACCGCGGCACGTCCTGGTTCGGGACCCTGGTGTTCGGTCTGGTCTACCAGTTCACCGGCTCCTATCGGCCGGCCATCTTCGCGCTGATCCTCTTCTTCGTCCTGGGTGGGGCGATCCTGACGCGCGTCGACACCGAGCGCGGCATCCGCGAGGCGGGCAACGGCGTGCCGGCCACGGCCTGACCCGCCCGCTCGACCCCGCAACCCGTGAACTGGCTCACCCTCGCGGGCCAGCGGGGGCTCGGGATTCCCCGGAACCTTGTGCACACCGCTAACGTTGATTGAATCGAGACGCAACGCGCCGGCACAACCGGCGTCAGGACAAGCCAGTTCGCCCGTCTCATTACCGTCCCCATCACCGGACGGACATCATCAGCACACTTGGAGGTGGCTCAATGGCGGAGCGCACACTACGCGGCGCGAGGCTCGGCGGCCAGAGTTTCGAAGACGAGCGCGGCATCGAGTTCGCGGCTCGGCAGCAGGTGGGTTACCGCTGCGACCACGGCCACGAGTTCGAGATCACCATGTCGGTCGAGGCAGACATCCCGGCCAACTGGGAATGCCCGCGCTGCGGTGCCAAGGCACTCAGCACGGCCGGCATCCTGCCCGAGGTGAAGGCCGAGAAGCCGGCCCGCACGCACTGGGACATGCTCCTGGAGCGGCGTTCGACCCAGGAGCTCGAGGACATCCTCAAGGAGCGCCTGGATCTGCTTCGCGGCGGCCAGATCGGACCGGCGCACCTGCACCGCGCCAATGCCAAGAAGCGCAAGGTCTCCTGAAATCGACTAGTCGACCACTTCGCCCTCCACCACGGACCCCTCAGGGTTCGGGTGGGGGCGTTGTTGATTTCTGGGACCCGTTCGCGGGATGTACGCCGCAGCGCCGGCCCCGGCCAGGCGGCGCGTCACCACACCGGTGAGCGCTCTGCGCGCCAGTGGACGCGTGAGCGGGAGGATCAGCACGATTCCGAGCAGGTCGGTGACGAAGCCCGGGCTGAGCATCAGCGTCCCGCCGATCAGGATCAAGGCCCCGTCGGCGAGCTCCTTGGCCGGCATCTGACCACTGTTGAGCGCGCTTCGCAGGGCGGCCCAGGCCCGGCCGCCCTCACGCCGGATCAGCCACGTGCCGAGGATGCTGTCGGCGATGAGCAGGAGGATCGTCCACCACGCGCCGATCACCTGCCCCACCTGGATGAGCACGAAGATCTCGAGCAGCGGCACGACGACGAAGGCCACCAGGAGCAGCCACGTCGGGAAGCTGCGTCTGCTCATCCGAGGCTCCCGCGGCCTTCGCGGCGGCTCAGCGCGCGCCGCAGCTGCAGGCGACGCTCGTGCAGTCCCCACCGCGTGATCTTCTTCAGCGACTCGCTGGCGACCTGACCACTCATCTTGGAGTCGCCACGCACGCGTTCGATGAACTCGATCGGCACCTCGACCACCCTGAGGCCCGCCACGATGGTGCGGTAGGCCATGTCGGTCTGGAAGACGTAGCCCGTCGAGGTGACCGACTCGAGGTCGATCTTCTCGAGCGTGTGCCGGCGGAACAGCCGGAACCCCGCGGTGGCGTCCTTGACGCCCATCCCGAGCAGCACTCGGACGTAGATGTTGCCGCCGCGGGAGAGGAGCTCTCGGCGTCGCGGCCAGTTGACGATCGAGCCGCCCGGCACGTAGCGCGAGCCGATGACGAGGTCGGCGTCGACCAGCGCCGTCAGCAGTCGGTGCAGCTGCTCAGGCTGGTGCGAGCCGTCTGCGTCCATCTCCCCGATGACGTCGTAGCCCTGCTCGAGCGCCACGTCGAAACCGTGCAGGTAGGCCGCGCCGAGTCCGCCCTTCGCCGTTCGGTGCAGGACCTGGACCTGCGTGTCCGCAGCCGCCAGCCGGTCGGCTATGTCGCCGGTGCCGTCGGGCGAGTTGTCATCGACCACCAGGACGTCGACGTCCGGCTGCGCCGCCCGCAGGCGGCCGACGATGAGCTCCAGGTTGGTGGCTTCGTTGAAGGTGGGGATCACCATCACGATTCGACCCAGCTCGGTCGTGCTCACTGGTATCCCCTTACACGTTGAGAGTTGGCTGCTCGCGCCGCGCAGCGCGAACCGAATCCTGCCTTGCCGCGCGACGATACGTGAGAAGGATGAACGCCATCGCAACAATCGTGGCGCCCACGATGACGCGTCCCGGCCAGGGACCCATCGCCACGGCCGGGGTGAGCTCGTCGGCCAGGGTGACGTCGCCGACGACGACGGCACGGGTGCGCGGATCGGCGGACTTCACAACCCGACCGTCCGGGGCGATGATCCCCGAGACGCCGTTGATGGCTGCGACCACGACATAGCGCCCGGTCTCGATCGCTCGCAGTCGGCTGATCTCGAACTGCTGGTCGATCTGGGCGGTGTTGATGAACATGGCGTTGCTCGTCTGGACGGTGATGAGCTGGCCGCCGTGGGCCACCTGGCCGTGGATGGCATCGTCGTAGGACACGTCGAAACAGATTGCGTCCGCGACCCGGGCGCCGGCGATCCGGAGCGGCTCCAGGCTGGTGCCGCGTGCCATGTCGCGCGGGATCAGTGCGAGCTGGCCGTAGGTCTCGGGGATGAACGAACCGCGGTAGGGGATGTATTCGCCGTACGGCACGGGATGCCGCTTCGTGAAGCGGTCACCGCCGCCGATCCCGGGCTGCCACACGATGCCCTGGTTGAGCACTTCCTTCTCCCGCGCCGAGTCGACCATTCCGCCCACCAGGATCGGCACCCCGATCGCTTCGGACGCGCGGGTGATCTCGCCGTGGGCCTCGGGGTCGGTGAAGGGGTCGACGGCCGTGGCGTTCTCCGACCACACCACCAGGTCGACCCGCTCCCCCGACGCGGCGAGCTCCAGCGTCGCGTCGGAGAAGGCACGGGTGATGTCGCGGTGGTGGGCCAGCACGTCGGTGCCGTCGCCCGGCACGTCTGCCTGCACCGCGGCCACCGTCAGACTGCGTCCGCGCGCGACGTCGTACGTCGCCAGCAGCGGCACGCAGGTCGCCGCAACCAGCCCCGCGGCGGCCAGTGCGGCGGCGCCCGGACGTCGCAGCCTGCTGGTGACCAGCCACGCGAGCGTGCTGCCGGTGAGCGCAATCAGCAGGCTGACCCCGGTCATCCCGAACCACGGCAGACCAGCCGCCCAGGCGGTGTCGGCGGTGCCGAAGGACAACCGGCCCCACGTGAGTCCGCCGAACGGCCAGGCACCGCGCCACGTCTCGACGCTCACCCAGGCGAAGGCGCACCAGATCGGCCACCGGCGCAGGCGGCTGAGAGCGGCGATCGCGACGCCGAGGGGGGCGAAGTAGACCGACTGCACGATCGTCAGGGCCGCCCACGCATCGGCACCGACGACGCGCAGCCACCACAACAACCCGCCGAAGAACGCCAGCCCGAAGATCCAGCCCGGCAACCAGGCCCTGCTGGGCCTGGCGCCCCGCAGGCTGAGGACCAGGACTGCGATACCGAGCGGCAGGGCCGGCGCGAAGCTGACCGGTGCAAACCCTGCGGACAGCGCGACGCCGCCGAGAGCGGCGGCGAAGCAGCGGAGCAGCACGCGCACACGCTAGCCGCCGGCCCCTCACCGGCTGGCACTGCAGTGGAACGGGAGGTGCGCACACCCTTCGGACCAACCCACTCACCGCTGGCTGCGGAGTGTAGGAAGTTGTCTAAGGAGCCTGCGCTCCTCCCGTGACCGCCCTCATGGAGCGAGACCGACCTCCGTGAACCGTTCGGCTCAGATGCTGGCTTCACACCTTCCGATCCGGCCACTCGGACGTCGGTCCGCTGGCCACGATCTGCACGGGCGGACCCCGGAACCTTGGCTGGTGACTGGGCGCCTGTCAAACGGCTCCTGACCTGCGCAAACACGCATCATCGCAGGTCAGGGCAGCAGGGCGCGGCGCCAGATTGTTCGCAAAATGTTGACGCCTTCGGCGTGTCGGTTGCAGACACGCCGCCACCTCTAGTCTGCCGAGTCGCTCGGCGGCACGACGACGGTCCCGGTGGCGGTCGTGGCCACGACGGGAGGGGTCAGCACGGCCGCCGCGCCGGGCGCCTCCGCGGTCGCGGCGCCGCGCGCGACGACGATCACCGCGAAGTCCATCACCCGACTCCGGGTGCCGGCCCTGATGAGGGTCGCGGTGTTCTCCAGGACGTCGCCCGCGCGCACCGGGGCCTTGAACTGCACGTCGGAGTAGGACGCGAAGAGCCCCTCGTCACCGTCGAGGAGGATGCACAGCTCGGTCGCGACATCGCCGAAGAGACCGAGCGAGTAGGCCCCGTCGACGAGGTTGCCGGCGTAGTGAGCGTGGCTGTACGGCACGTAGCGGCGGTGCGTCACCGTCGTACCGATGCGGGAATCGCTCATGAGGCGGTCCTGTCTCGAGGGGGTGCAGTCGTGAGGCGGTGGACGATGAACGAGGCGACCTCGCCCGGCGTCGTGCCGCGGCTGAAGACCCGGTCGACGCCGAGCTCCTCGGCCATGGTCTCATCGAAGCGGGGGCCACCGACGACGAGCAGCGGACGCTTGTCGGCCGGGTAGGACTCTCGGAAGGCGGCGGACATCTCGCGGGTGTTGAGCAGGTGTGCGTCGCGCTGGGTGACGACCTGGGAGACGAGGACCGCGTCGGCCTTCTCGGCCCTTGCCGCCTCGACGAGGTCGGGCACGGAGACCTGGGCGCCGAGGTTCACGACCTTGACCTCGCGGTAGTACTCCAGCCCCTTCTCCCCCGCGAATCCCTTGATGTTGAGGATCGCGTCGATGCCGACGGTGTGCGCGTCCGTGCCGATGCAGCCACCGACCACGACGAGACGGCGGCGCAAGGAGCGCTTGATCGCGGCGTTGGCCTCCTTGGGCGTGAGCAGCGGGTAGTCGCGCTCGACGATCTCCACCTTGCTGGTGTCGACGACGTGGTGCACCCGGCCGTAGACGACGAAGAACGTGAAGTCGGGGCCCATGGCCTTGGAGTGCACGACCATCGCCGGGTCCATGCCCATCTTGTTGGCCAGCTGGGCGGCCGCACCCTCGGCGACCTTCGAGTGCGGCATCGGCAGCGTGAAGGACAGCTGCACCATGCCGTCCCCGGTCGTGTCGCCGTACGGGCGAATGATGTGCGACTCGGAGCTCATCGCTCCCCCTCGAGGATCTCGGTGGCCGGGTTGTAGTAGTCGCGCGCCTTCTTGGCCACGCCTTCGAGGCCGCGGCCCTTGTCGGCGGGGCGCTTCATCAGGCCGAACGTGCCGTCGGCGATGGCGTCGAGGAGGCCGTTGTCGTGGCCCTCGATGTCCTTCAGGAGCTGGATGGAGTCGCCGAGGACGTCCTTGGCGCGGTTGACGATGAAGCCACCCGGCTTGGGTGAGAAGTCCTCGTGCAGGTTGCCGGCGGCGTTCATGACGTAGCGGACGTTCTGCAACGCCAGGTCGCGATCCGAGAGCCACGGCGTCACGACGGCTTCGGTCATCATCCCGACCAGCAGGATGCCCTGGTCTGTGAGCGCGCCGACGAGGTTGAAGAAGCCGTCGAGGAGGTAGCCCTTGAAGACGTCGCCGGTCATGTGCCGTGTCGGCGGCATCCACTTCAGCGGCGCCTTCGGGAACAGGTCGCGGGCCAGCATCGCGTGCGCGAGCTCGAGGCGGAAGGAGTCGGGCACCTCGGGGTCGATCTCGAACGCGTGACCGAGGCCGAGCTGCCAGTCCTCGAGACCGGCCTCCTTGGCGAAGTATTCGTTGAGGAGCTGGCTGGTCGTCACGGTGTGGGCCGCCTCGACCGCGTCGGCGGTGGTGAGGTAGTTGTCCTCGCCGGTGTTGATGATGATGCCGGCACGAGCGTGGACCTGGCGGCTGAAGCGCTGGTCGACGAAGGTGCGGATCGGGTTGATGTCGCGGAAGAGGATGCCGTACATCGAGTCGTTGAGCATCATGTCGAGCCGCTCGAGGCCGGCCAGGGCCGCGATCTCCGGCATGCAGAGCCCGGAGGCGTAGTTGGTCAGCCGGACGTATCGGCCCAGCTCTCTGCTCGTCTCGTCGAGAGCCGCGCGCATCAGGCGGAAGTTCTCCTGGGTGGCGTACGTGCCGGCGAAGCCCTCACGGGTCGCCCCCTCGGGGACGAAGTCGAGCAGGCTCTGTCCGGTGCTGCGGATGACGGCGATCACGTCGGCGCCCTCGCGGGCGGCGTTCTGGGCCTGCGGGATGTCCTCGTAGATGTCGCCGGTGGCGACGATGAGGTAGATCCACGGCTTGCGGGGTGCGTCGCCGACCTTGGCGATCATCCGCTCGCGCTCGACGCGGCGGCGGTCGATCTGCTTGATGCCCGCGCCCACCGCCTTGTGCGAGGCCTTCGTAGCGCGGATCGCGTCCTTGCCCTCCGGGAGACGGAAGGTCACCGAGCCGGCGGAGGCCTTCTGGGCCAGCGTCTCGAGGTCATCGGCCTCGCCACGGAGCAACGCGTCCCACACCGGGAGCGCCAGGCCGTGCTCGAGTCCCACGTCAGCGCGAACCACGTCGGCCAGCCGGTTGACCCACGGGGTTCCCTCGGAGTCGGCGCCGCCGAGTCCGGCGAGACGCAAGGTCGCGCGCTCGACGCTCACGGTCGTGTGTCGCTGCGCGGTCTTGACGATCGGCCTGCCCACGCGTCGCGCCAGTGTGCGCGCCTCGCGGATCTGTGCGGTGTCGAGGCCGAGCTTGCCGGTGGTCTTCACAGCCGCCCCTCGAACAGGCCACGGACGCCGGCGTTGCCCCGGAGCAGCTCCATGGCGTACGCCGCATGGCCGGGCACGTAGCCGTTGCCGACGAGCATCCGGACGTCGGCGGCCAGTCCCTCCGCGCCAAGAGCCGCGGCGGAGAACGACGTGGCCATCGAGAAGAAGATGACCGTGCCGCGTTCGGCCGTGGACAGGATCGCGCCGCCCTCGCAGCCCGGGACGTCGACACAGACGACGGTCACGTCGGCCGGTCCCCCGGCCTTGGCCACGGCATCGCGCAGCGCGATCGGGTCGCGCGCGTCGGCGATGACGACCTCGTCGGCGAGGCCGGCACCCGTCAGCAGCTCTGCTTCCTTCGCGTGCGGCACGACGCCGATCAGCCGACCCGCGCCGGCCTGCCGGGCGGCGGCCAGGCTGAGGGAGCCGGACTTGCCGCCGGCGCCGACCACGACCACGGTCGGCTCGTCGTAGTCGGCGACCACGCGCGCGGTGAGGGCCGGAGCGCCACAGACGTCCATCACCGACAGGCTCAGGGCCGCGGGCAGGTCGTCCGGGATCACCGCCGCGATGGAGCGACCGAACAAGATGGCATACCCGTCACAGGGGACCTGCTCGCTGCGGCCGTCCCAGCGCGCGAGGCCGTCCTCGATCACCAGCGGGGTGAGGGTCAGGCTGACGAGGGTGGCGAGGCGGTCGCCGACTCGGAGGCCGAGCGTCGACTCGGGGCCGACCTCCTCGACGGTGCCGACGAGCATGCCGCCGGAGCCGGTCACGGGGTTGTGCATCTTGCCGCGGGTGCCGACGATCTCCAGCACCTCGGCCCGCACCTGGGCACCGTCATGGGCGTGCTTTGTCTCGAGCTGACGGAAGGACGCCGCGTCCAGGTTGAGCGTCTCGACGCGGACCCGGACCTCGTCGGGCCACAGCTCCGCGCCGGCGTCGAGCCGCTGGGCTGCCTGCGGGAGCACCACGGCCTGGTCGAGGACGCGGTGCAGGCCGGTGGGATCGCTGGTCGATAGGCGTGACATGCCGCTCGTCCTCCGTAAAATAGGAACTGAAACAGGAGATATTGCGGCGCGCCATTGGACTTGCCGGACAATCTCCTCGTATCGTTGCAGACGAGGCGCGGCTCACACAACTGACGCGCCGACCTCTCCCAGCCTCACTCAGCATGGAGCCAGCATGAGCATCGACACCGCCCCCGCCATCGCGCAACGACCGAGCGAGTCCGGACAGCCCTACCCCTACCAGCGGGTCGAGCTCGTCGAGCCCGACTGGACCCGATTCCCGGGCTGGCGCGACGTCACCGAGGAGGACTGGGCGTCCGTGCAGTGGCAGCGCGCCCACTGCGTGAAGAACGTCAAGCAGCTGCGCGAGCTGATGGGCGACCTCGTGGACGAGCGGTTCTACGCCGACCTCGAGCGCGACCAGGCCGAGCGCGCCACCATGTCCATGCTGGTGCCGCCGCAGATGATGAACACGATGGTGCCGACCTTCACCCCGTCGGGTGCCGGCTCGATGACCGACGCCCTGTACGCCGACCCGATCCGCAACTACATGATCCCGGTGTTCAGCGATCGCCGTACGGACTGGTCGTCGCACCCGCACGCCACCCGCGACTCGCTGCACGAGCACGACATGTGGGCGACCGAGGGGCTGACGCACCGCTACCCGACCAAGGTGCTCGCCGAGCTGCTGCCGACCTCCCCGCAGTTCTGCGGCCACTGCACGCGCATGGACCTCGTCGGAAACTCGACGCCCGTGATCGAGAAGCTGAAGTTCGCCGGCAAGCCCAACGACCGGATCGGCGACATGATCGACTACCTGCGGCGTACGCCGTCGGTGCGTGACGTCGTCGTGTCCGGCGGCGACGTGGCGAA
>NZ_JANPEO010000327.1:0-3384 GCF_031422975.1 Nocardioides sp.
CAGCGCCACGCCCACCCGGCGACCCGATTCGCGCACGATCGCCCGCGCCGCACCCTGGCCGTGCACGGCCCGCGCCACGAGGTCGCGGACGTGGTGCACTTCCTGCCCCTCGCCGCGCAGCCGCTCGACCAGGGCCCACCCGCCGGCGACCGCCTCGAGGCACCCGACGTCGCCGCAGCGACAGCGCAGGCCCTCGGCGGCCGCGACCTTGACGTGGCCGAGCTCGCCGGCCGCGCCCAGGTGGCCGCGCACGAGGGCGCCGCCCGCCACGATCCCGAGGCCGAGCCCTGTGGACGCCTTGAGCACGAGCACGTCGTCGTGCTCGAGCAGGTGGCCGTCCCGCTCGGAGAGGGCCATCACGTTGCAGTCGTTGTCGACAACCAGGGGGGCGGTGGTCACGTCTCGGAGGTAGGGCGCCAGCGAGACCCCGTCCCAGCCGCCCAGGGCCGCGGAGTCCACGCTCACCCCGCGCTCCCGGTCCACGATGCCGGGCAGGGAGAGGCCCACGCCCCGGACCTCGTCACCCGAGCGGCCCAGCCCCGCCAACATCGAGGCCAGCTGCTCGGCGACGACCGGCAGGAGCACGTCAGGCCCCAGGCCGACCTCCTGGTCATGGCTGGTCGAGGCAAGCTCGGTGCCGTCCAGGGCGCGCACCGACATCTGCGACCGGCTGCGTCCGATCGCGACTCCCAGCACCAGCCCGGCGTCACGGTTGAGGACCAGTGTCGAGGCCGGTCGACCGCCGGTCGCCGACTCCTCGTCGCCCTCGAGCACCAGCCCGGCCGCGACCAGGGACGCCAGTCGGGCGCTGACCGCCGTACGCGACAGCCCGGTCAGCCGGCCGAACTCACCCCGGGTGGTGGCACGCCCGGACCGGATCAGGTCGAGGAGGTCACCGGCCGTGGCGCCTGGGAGTGCGCCCGGGCCGCTCGTCGGGGCGCGGGGAGGAACAGTCATGGTGCCCGGCATTCAAGCACCGATTGACTTAAGCCTCCAAAGAACCGAAGTTCCGTTGCTTTCGTGCCTAATGATGCGTACCGTGATCCGACATGAACGGACCTTCGGTCGGCCCACCCGACCCGTCGCCTCACCACGCCACTCCCGTGGAGCCGTGCGACTTCACCGTCTTCGGCGGGACCGGCGACCTCGCACTGCGCAAACTGCTCCCTGCGCTCTACCTCCGCGACCGCGACGGCCAGCTCCCTGACGGCTTCCGAATCATCGGCGTCTCCCGCTCCGAGGCCGACGACGCGGGCTACCGCGAGATGGTGGCCCAGGCGCTCGCCGAGCACGTGCCCGCCGACGAGCTGGCCGCCGCGGTCGTCGAGCGGCTGCTGGCGCGGCTCCACCACGTCACCTTGGACGTCGAGGACGTGGGCGCCTGGCACCGCCTCCACGACCGGCTCAAGGACGGCGCGGCCGGCGAGGACGTCATCCGCGTCTTCTACCTGGCCGTCGCGCCCGCGCTCTTCGGCCCGATCTGCGAGCACCTCGACCAGGTCGGCCTGGCCAGCGAGCGTTCCCGGGTCGTGCTCGAGAAGCCGATCGGCAGCGATCTCGCGTCGGCCGAGGAGGTCAACCGGGCCGTGGGCCGGGTCTTCGAGGAGTCGCACATCTTCCGCATCGACCACTACCTCGGCAAGGAGAGCGTCCAGAACCTGCTGGTCACGCGCTTCGCCAACACCTTCCTCGAGCCGCTGTGGAACAGCCGCTGGGTCGACCACGTGCAGATCACCGTCTCGGAGTCGCTCGGTGTCGGCGAGCGCGGGTCCTACTACGACCGCTCCGGCGCGCTGCGCGACATGGTGCAGAACCACCTGCTCCAGCTCCTGTGCCTGGTCGCCATGGAGCCGCCGACGTACATCGACCGCGAGACCGTCCGGGACGAGAAGCTCAAGGTCCTCCAGGCCCTGCGCCCGATGACCCCCGAGCTCGTCGACCGCGACACCGTCGCGGGGCAGTATGCAGCCGGCCTGTGCGAGGGGGCCGCGGCGCCGTCGTACGCCGACGAGGTCGGCCACGCGAGTGACACCGAGACCTTCGTCGCCCTCACCACCGAGGTGCAGAACTGGCGCTGGGCGGGGGTGCCGTTCTACCTGCGCACCGGCAAGCGGATGCCCGAGCGGCTCTCGGAGATCGTCGTGGTCTTCAAGGAGCCGCCGCACGCGATGTTCCCCCACAGCGAAGGCACCAATGAGGCCAACCGGCTCCACATCCGGGTGCAGCCCGACGAAGGCATGCGCCTGCATATGACCGCCAAGGAGCCCGGTCCCGGCGGCATCCGGCTACGGCCGGTCTCGCTGGACCTCAGCTATGCGGCAGCCTTCGGCGGCCGCTCCCCCGACGCCTACGAGCGGCTGCTGATGGATGTGGTCCGCGGCAACACCACGCTCTTCATGCGCCGCGACGAGGTGGAGGCGGCCTGGGCGTGGGTGGCGCCGATCCTCGAACGCTGGGCGGGCCCCGGGCACCGACCCCGCCGCTATCCCGCCGGCACGTACGGCCCCGTTGCTGCCGCCACGCTCCTCGAGCGCGACGGCCGATCCTGGCAGGAGACCGAATGAACACCCTCAACCCCACCGTCGCCGAGGTGACCGCCCGGATCGTCCGGCGCAGCGCCGGCACCCGCGCGGCCTACCTCGCCCGCATCGACGCGGCCGCCGACACCGGACCGGCGCGCGGCAAGCTGGCGTGCGCCAACCTCGCCCACGGCTTCGCGGCCAGCGAGGAGCCGGTGAAGACCGGCCTGCGCTCGGGTCGCAAGCCCAACGTGGCCATCGTGTCGTCGTACAACGACATGCTCTCGGCCCACCAACCCTTCCGCGACGTCCCGGAGGTGCTCAAGAAGTCCATCGTGCGCGCCGGTGGCCTCGCGCAGTTCGCCGGCGGCGTGCCCGCGATGTGCGACGGCATCACCCAGGGTCGCGCCGGGATGGAGCTCTCTCTCTTCAGCCGGGACCTGATCGCGATGTCGACCGCCATCGCGCTCTCGCACGACATGTTCGACGCCGTGATGATGCTCGGCGTCTGCGACAAGATCGTGCCCGGGCTGCTGATCGGCGCCCTGTCCTTCGGTCACCTGCCGACCGTCTTCGTGCCGGCCGGGCCGATGACCTCGGGTCTGCCCAACGGCGAGAAGGCGCGGGTGCGCCAGCTGTACGCCGAGGGCAAGGTGGGCCGCGAGGAGCTGCTCGAGGCCGAGTCGGCCTCCTACCACTCCCCGGGCACGTGCACCTTCTACGGCACCGCCAACAGCAACCAGATGCTGATGGAGGTGATGGGGCTGCACCTGCCCGACGCGACCTTCGTCAACCCCGGCACTCCCCTGCGCGCCGCGCTCGACCGCGCGGCCGGCGAGCGCGCGGTGGCCATCACCCACGCCGG
>NZ_JANPEO010000328.1:0-4060 GCF_031422975.1 Nocardioides sp.
TAAACCGCCCCGGAGATTCCGGAGTCTGAATTTGGTGGCTCAGCCGGTCGGCTTGAGCTGGTTTCTTGCAGCGTAGTGAAGTTCCTCGGCGGCCATCGGGGTCAGGTCGGCGAGTGCTTCGTGAGGCCTTTCGGTGTTGAAGAAGTCGACCCAGTTCAAGGTGTCGAGCTCGACGTGCTCGACACCTCGCCATGGTCCTTCGGGGCGGATGAGCTCGGCCTTGTAGAGCCCGATCTGGGACTCGGCGAGCGCGTTGTCGTAGGCATCACCCACCGACCCCACGGACGGGTCGACGCCCTCGTCGATGAGCCGCTGGGTGAAGGCAAAACTGACATATTGAGACCCGGCGTCCGTGTGATGGATGAGCCCGGACAGGTCTGTGATGCCAGCTTGGCGACGGGTCCAGATCGCGTGCTCGAGGGTGTCGAGCACCAGGTCGGTCGTCATCCTGGTCGCGGCTCGCCAGCCGACGATGCGGCGGCTGAAGACGTCGAAGACGAACGCGACGTAGACCATGCCGGACCAGGTCGCGACATACGTGAAGTCTGCTACCCACAGCTGGTTCGGTCGCGATGCCCAGAACTGCCGATCGACCAGGTCCTCGGGTCGGCTGGTGCCGTCGCAGGGCAGCGCGATCAGCCGGCGTTGGCGCAGCGCGCCGACCCAGCCCTGCTGGCGGTAGAGCCGCTCAACGGTGCAGCGAGCGACGTCATGGCCGCGGCCACGCAGGTGGATCCACATCTTCCTGGCACCGAACCGCTTGAGGAGCTTCTGTCGTGCGCGTTCGGCTTCGATCAGCGCAACCAGATCGGCATCGCGCAGCGCCCGCTTCGACGGTCGGCGACGGCGTGCGTCGTAGTAGGTGGACGGGGCGATCTTGACGCCGTGCTCGCTGAGCACGCGGCAGATCGGCTCGACCCCGAACACCTGCTTGTGGTTGTCGATGAAGTCGATCAATACCTGTTGGGGCGGTCGAGCTCCGCCGCGAAGAAAGCCGAGGCCGCCTTCAATATCTCGTTGGCCCGACGCAACTCGGTGACTTCCTTGCGCAGCGCCTTGATCTCAGCGATCTCCTCGCTGGTCTTGCCAGTGCGGACACCGCCGTCGACCTCGGCCTGGCGTACCCACTTGCGCAGGGACTCCAAGGACGTGATGCCGAGCTTCGCGGCCACCGACCGCATCGCCGCTGTTTCGGTGTCGTAGTCCGCTTTGGACTCGATCACCATCCGTGCCGCGCGCTCACGCAGCTCGGTCGGGTACTTCGAGGGACGTGCCATGAGAGTGATCCTTCCAACGAATCAGCTCTCCGGACATGCCGGGGCGGTTCAAAACGCGGGATGAGCGGGCGGCTGGTTCTCGGCCAGCAGCGGCAGGAACGTGCTGGACGCCCGGCCAGGTTGAGCCAGGCCGGGATCAGTGGTTAACTCGCCGATCCGGTCTAGCGCTCCTAGCCGCTGTATGTCGCGTGCCGGGTTCAGTAGAGGCTCTGAACTGACGCGGCGACGGTAGTCGCTGCGGGGTTGTGCCGGTAGTAGTTGTCCTCGTGCTCGACGGGTGGGACGAGTCCGATCTCGCCGTGGAGTCGTCGGTGGTTGAACCAGTCGATGTATTCAGCGACGGCGATCTCGAGGTCGTCGATGCTCTTCCATGGGCCCTTGTTGCGGACCAGCTCGGCTTTGAACAGCGAGTTGAACGCCTCCGCGAGGGCGTTGTCGTAAGAGTCGCCGGTGGACCCAACCGATGCCACGGCGCCGGCCTCGGCCAGCCGCTGGGTGTAGCGCACGGCGAGGTATTGAACGCCCTTGTCGGAGTGTGCGATCACGCCGGTCGTGTCGCGTCCGGCGTGCTCGCGGGTCCACAAGCCCATCTCGAGGGCGTCCAACGCCAGGTCCGTGCGCAGGCTCTTCGACAGCTGCCAGCCCACCACGCGGCGGGAGTAGACGTCGACGACGAACGCGGCGTAGACCCAGCCGGCGAAGGTCCGGCAGTAGGTGATGTCCGCGACCCACACCCGGTCCGGTGCCGGCGCCTGGAAGTCGCGATCCAGCAGGTCGGGGCGGGTGTCGGGACCGCGGCCCGGGATCGTGGTCCGCGGGCCCTTGGCCCGGCTGATGCCGCGCAGCCCGTCGGCGCGCATCAGCCGGTGCACGGTGCACCTCGCGATCCGGTGGCCGCGCCGGTTGAGCTCGGCGTGCATCTTGCGAACCCCGTAGACGCCGTAGTTCTCCCCGTGCACCTGCCGAAGCACCTCCAAGTGCTGCTCGTCAGCCACGGCCCGCGCCGAGGGTGGCCTGGTCTTCGCGGCGTAGTAGCTGCTCGGGGCGATCTGCATCCCGGCCCTGCGAAGGACCCGGCAGATCGGCTCGACCCCGAACTCCTCGCGGTGCTGGTCGATGTAGTCGACCAGCACCGCCGTGGTCACTTCAGCTTGCGGTCGAGCTCCGCTGCGGCGAAAAAAGCTGACGCCGTCCGCAAGATCTCGTTCGCACGCCGCAGCTCCTTGACCTCTCGTTCCAGCTCAGCGATCCGCTGCCCCTCGACCGTGGTCACACCCGGACGGTGACCCTCGTCGATCTCGACCTGGGAGACCCAGTTGCGCAACGTCTCAGGGTTGATCCCCAGCTGGTCACCGACCCGACGAAGAGCGCCACTCCTCGTCGCAGGATCACGCCGCAGATCGACCGCCATCCGGATCGCTCGCTCCCGAAGCTCCGCGGGGTACTTCCTCGGTGCTGCCATGACTCTCATCCTTCCGTGGAATGAGAGCCTCCATCAGACCCGGCACGCGACAAAGGCCGAACCACAAGACGTACCCGCGCCCTAGCTGTTACCTCGCCGCGATACTGGAAGACCGGGGCGACAGAGACCACAGACTGGCCATTGTCGGCGGCGGATGCCGGGGTGAACGACATAACTAAGCAGAGCGCCAAGAGCAGCATCCAGATGCGCGGGACCGTGTACTTCACTTGAACTCCTGTGTACCCGGCTGCTCGCCGCTGCTGATGGAAGTGTGAAGCCGAGGCTAGTTGAGTAGATGTTGGCCGTCTCGGCATTCTCGCGAAATGCATTCGGCCCGCCGAGGGGACCAGACCGGTTGGGCAAGTTCAAGCCTTACCTCTCCGGCCAGGCACTTGTCGGCCGTCCGACCGCCAGTTAGGAGCCTTATCGGTCATACGTCATGAGGGCCGTTTCATAGCGCCACGTTCCGGCCGCCCACTGGCGACGAGAGCTGGGCTCGTAGGGCCAGTTGCTCGCGACTCCGGGCTCTGGGTCTGCTGCACGAATCGGTGTCAGGTTGACCTAGCCCATTCCGCCGCCTGTAGGCAATAGCGTCGTGTGGGCCACAAAGCCACGAATAGACGGGCGCTGGCCGGCCCTCCATGTGCATGGCGTCGGTTCGCTCGAGACGAACGTATTCGTAGTGACCAGAACGCGGCCGACGCCTCCACGTCGCCTCGCGCGCTACCCGCGGTTGCACACCACGTCATGCGGGTGGCGATCGGGGCGGAGGGGGGACACACTGGTCTCCGAGGAGGCGGCGCATGACGACCAGAAGCCCGAGGCCACCTCGGGGCCGCGTGGGGCGCGCAGGAGTCTTGCAGGTGGGCGCTGCGGTGGCCGTGCTGTCGCTGCTCGTCGCGGCGTGCCAGAGCGACGCTGGGTCCGACGCCGCCGACTCCGCGTCGAGCTCGATCTCTGAGGACACGACCCCAGGAACGGACGGGCTCGTGCTGGTGGCGCTCGGCGACTCGGCGTCGACCGGTCACGGCGACCCGACCGGCCGGGGCTGGGTCGTTTACTACGGTGAGCTAATCGGATCGAGCACCGGGCAGGCCGTGGAGGTGCGCAACCTGGCCGAGGACGGGACGACGACCGAGGCCCTGCTCGACAGGATCCGGACTGACGACGCCGTCCGCACCGCGATCTCCGAAGCCGACGTCGTCGCAATCGGCATGGGCGGGAACGAGCTCAACATGGGCGACGCGGCGATGGAGGCCGGCTCTTGCGAGGACACCGACTGCTACGACCAGCCCGTCGGGCTCTACCGCACCAACCTCGA
>NZ_JANPEO010000329.1:0-18122 GCF_031422975.1 Nocardioides sp.
CGATGACCACGACCGACCACGCGACGGCCCGGCGGACCACCTGCGCATAGACGCGCTCGCGTGCCTTCTCGGTGAGGAGCTTGGAGTCGGCCAGCCCCGGCACGATGCCGGCCTTGCCCGCGGGCAGGATGCAGGCGCCCGCCACCAGCGGCCCGGCGCACGCTCCGCGACCGGCCTCGTCGACTCCGGCGATCGGTTCGATCCCGACCCGGCGCAGCGCGCGCTCGTAGCCGTACAACCCGGCATCGGAGCGCACCGTCGCCCCCGCGGGAAGGTGCGTCAGCGAGGTCATGGGTGCGTGCCGATCAGGAGGCGTCGGGGACGTCCTCGAACGTGGCCGGGCGCGAGACCCAGTCGAAGCGTTCACGGGGCCACAGCAGCACGAAGACCCGACCCACCACGAGCTCTTCGCTCACGAACTCCTGGCCGGAGACGCAGTCGGTCTCCGCCTGGGGCTTGCACATGTGCACGGTGGAGTCGGCCGAGTGGCCGCGGTTGTCGCCCATCACGAAGACGTGTCCGGCGGGGACCGGGCCCGCGGTCCAGTCCGAGGAGCACTGGTTGACCATCGGGCCGTTGCACTGGGTGCCCTTGTCGTCCTGGACGTAGGCGTCCTCGTCGAGGGGCTGGCCGTTGACCAGGATCCGGCCCTGGTTGTCGCAGCACTCGATGACGTCGCCGGCCACACCGATGACTCGCTTCACGAGGTGGCCACCCGAGGGGTAGAGCCCGATCTTGGCCATCACCTTGGGGATGGTCCCGGTCGGACCGGCGGACTCGGCGGCGTTGAGCCAGCCGCCCGGGTCCTTGAACACCACGACGTCGCCGCGCTGCGGCCCGCCGCCGCGCCAGTAGGACACCTTCTGGACCAGGATCCGGTCGTCCTTGACCAGGCCCGGCTCCATCGACTCCGAGGGGATGTAGAACGCCTGGAGGAACAAGGCCTTGATCACGATCGCCAGCACGAGGGCGACCGCGAGCAGGAGGATCGTCTCCTGCCACAGCGGGAGATGGTGCTTGTCCTTCTCCCGCACAGACGACGACCGCGGCTCCTCCGGCTGGGTGTCAGACGGGGGAAGACCGCGGTCGTGTGAAGTCACGTGCAGAGACTAACCAGAGAGCGGTCGATCTCAGGACTTGAGGCGCGCTGGGGCGAGATCAGAACTCGCGGCGCTCCTTGATCTTGGCGGCCTTGCCGCGCAGGTTGCGCAGGTAGTAGAGCTTGGCGCGACGCACGTCACCGCGGGTCACGATCTCGACCTTCTCGAAGATCGGGGAGTGCAGCGGGAAGGTGCGCTCCACGCCGACACCGAAGGTGACCTTGCGGACGGTGAAGGTGCGACCGACGCCCGAGCCGTGGATGCGGATGACGACACCCTGGAACTGCTGGACACGCGAGCGGCTGCCCTCGATGACCTTCACGTGGACGTTGACGGTGTCCCCGGCACGGAAGGCCGGGACGTCGGTGCGAAGGTTGCTGCTGACGAGCTCGTTGAGCACGTTGGTCATGATGTCTCCTCACGAGTGCCACAGGTCAGCCGCGGAATAGTGGTGCGGATCGGTGCGGTCGAGCCTTCGTGACCGGCGGCGTCGCACACCCCCTGTGGCAGGTGATCGTCGCGGATCCCCCGGGTGTGTGCTTCGGGGCGATCGTTTGGCCGGCAAGACCAAGGCTTGAGTCTGCCAGACGCCGTCGATCCGGGCGAAATCAGCGCTTCTTGGTCAGCACCACGGCGCCGGGCTCGCCAGCCAGAGGCCCGAGCAGCCGGTAGCCGGCCCTCTTGTACATCCGTAGGTTGTCGACACTGCCCGCGCCCGTGAACAGGACGTAGGACGCCACGCCGGCCGGCGCCGCTGCCTCGATCCGCTCCAGCATGTCCCGTCCGATTCCCCGGCCCTGCAGGTCGGGGGCCACCATCAACCGGCCGATGTCCCACGCGCCGAGGTGCTCCCCGTGGCTCTCCACCCGGCCGCGGGCCGCCCCGATCAGCCGGCCCCCACGTCGGCGGACGATGACGGTCCACTGCCCCAGCCAGCGGCGTACGTCCTCGAGCGTCTCGCGCAGGGCCGGGATCTGCACCCCCGGGTTGGCGTGCTGCTCGGCGACCCAGCAGGCGAGCTGGAGGGTGAGGATCTCGCCGGCGTCCGCGAGCGTCGCGAGCCGGATCTCATCGATGCCGACCGTGGTCGCGGCGATCAGGTCGGGGCGCCGCTCGGCGGTGCGCGCCACCGCCTGCTCGTGGCGCCAGCGGGCGATCCGGCCGTGGTCGCCGGACAGCAGCACGTCGGGGACGTCGTGGCCGCGCCAGGACGCGGGTTTGGTGTAGACGGGGTATTCGAGCAGCCCGTCCACGTGCGACTCCTCGACGAGCGACTCGGCATTGCCCATGAAGCCCGGGATCAGCCGCACCACGGCCTCGGTGATCGCCAGCGCGGCCACCTCTCCCCCGTTGAGGACGTAGTCGCCGAGCGAGATCTCGCGGACCGTGCCGATGGTGGCGGCGTGCTCGATCACGCGCTGGTCGATGCCCTCGTAGCGACCGCACGCGAAGACCAGGTGCTCGTGGCCCGACAACTCACGCGCGACCGCCTGGGTGAAGGGCTGGCCGCTCGGCGTGGTGAAGATGATGGTGGCTCCGGTCGCGACTCGATCGAGTGCCGCACCCCACGGCTCCGGCTTCATCACCATGCCGGCACCGCCGCCGTAGGGCGTGTCGTCGGTGGTGTGGTGCTTGTCGGTGGTCCAGTCGCGCAGGTCGTGCACGCTGATGTCGAGCAACCCCTTCGCCCGGGCCTTGCCGGGCAGGCTGAGCTCGAGGGGGGCGAGGTAGTCGGGGAAGATCGAGAGGATGTCGATCTTCACGCGTCGGCTCCCTCGGCGGGCAGGTCGTCGGGGAACGGGCTCACCAGGCCGGGGCGATCGGCGATCACGACCCGCCCGGCGCTGACATCGACCTCCGGCACGAGCGCCGCGACGAAGGGGACGAGAGTGCTGCGTCCGTCGAGGGTCCGGATGCCGAGCAGGTCCTGGGCCGAGCCGTGCGCGACGGCGGTCACCTCGCCGAGGTGCGTGCCGGCTTCGTCGTACGCCTTCAGACCGATCAGTTGGTGGTCGTAGAACTCCTCCGGGTCCTCCGGCGCGTCCTCGGGGCCGAGGGTGGCGTGCAGCACGATCCCGCGGGCCGCCTCCGCCGCGTCCCGGCCGTCGATCTCCTCGAACGTCAGCAGCAACACCTGTTGGTGCC
Organism: Nocardioides sp.; assembly: GCF_031422975.1. Classification (GTDB taxonomy): domain Bacteria; phylum Actinomycetota; class Actinomycetes; order Propionibacteriales; family Nocardioidaceae; genus Nocardioides. The sequence continues at coordinate 3,246 of NZ_JANPEO010000329.1, forward strand.
AGCGGGATCGACTGACGGTGAGGCTCCGGAGGTCGCTCGCCGAGCCCTCGGGCGGCTGGGCGCGCAGCGTCGTGCCGGGGGTGAATCGGCGCTCCGGCTCATCGGTGCGGACATCGATGGTGACCTCACCGCGCAGACCGTGCGGCTTGCCGATGCGACCGACGACGACCTCGATGCTCTCCACGGCGTCAGCGTATCGGCGGGGAACGACGCAACGGGCGCCACCCCGAAGGGTGACGCCCGTTGCGATGCGAGGTGCCGCCTAGCGTCGGCGGTCGACGTCGACGAAGTCGACGCGCGCGCCGTCACGACCCGCGAGGGCCGAGATGACGGTGCGGAACGCGGTGGCGGTCCTGCCGTTGCGACCGATCACCTTCCCGAGGTCGTCGGGGTGGACCCGGACCTCGAGGATGGCGCCATGACGCAGCTGCTTGTCGCGGACCGAGACGTCGTCCGGGTTGTCGACGACACCCCGGACGAGGTGCTCCAGAGCTTCGGCGAGCACTGGGCTCAGCTCTCGCTCTTGCCGGCGTCCTCGGCGGTGACGGTCTCGGCCGCCTCAGCCTCGGCAGCCGCACCCTCAGGGGTTTCGGAGGCGGGAACCGGAGCCGGAGCCGGCGTCTCCTCGGGCGCGACCGGAGCAGCGTCCTCGGTCTTCTCGACCTTCTCGGTCTTCTCGACCTTCTCGGTCTTGCCAGCCTTCTCGGTGGTCGCGGACTTCTCAGCCTTCTCGACCTTCTCGGTCTTCTTCTTCGCGGTCACCGCGGCGGCCTTGGGCTCGCTCGAGGCCTCCTTGAGGGCCTCGTTGAAGATCTCGAGCTTGTCGCGCTTCGGCTCCTTGACCTTGAGCGTTCCCTCGGTGCCGGGAAGGCCCTTGAACGTCTGCCAGTCACCGGTGATCTTGAGGAGGACCTCAACGGCCTCGGTGGGCTGGGCGCCCACGCCGAGCCAGTACTGCGCCCGGTCGGAGACGACGTCGATGTACGACGGGTCCTCCTTGGGGTGGTACTTGCCGATCTCCTCGATCACACGACCATCGCGCTTCTTGCGCGAGTCGACGACGACGATGCGGTACTGCGGAACCCGGATCTTGCCCAGGCGCTTCAAACGGATCTTGACGGCCACGTTTGTGGTGTCTCCTCAGAAATTGTGGTGTGTGAACGACCGCCGCCAGGTGGGGACCGGGTCGGGTAGTCCGATGGGGCGCCGCGATGGCCGGGAGAGAGGGCCCTGCCACTGCTGCGACTCAGCGCGCGATTCTGCCATGTCGCGCTGACTTCTGAACAATCCGGTGGCCGATCTGTGGGAGATCAGTCCGAGACCCCGATCAGCTGGCGCACCCGCTCCGCACCGCTGACCTCGACGGACAGGTCCGGTCGCACCAGCTCATCGGGGTTCAGCGCGAGCATCGTCATCTCCGCCAGCTCCCCGCGCCGCTCGTAGCGCTCCGTGCCGTTGACGCGGTAGCCGACCTTGCGGCTGACGGCCAACGACGCCGCGTTGTCCGCGAACGCACCCGACGTCACCTCGGTGAAGCCGAGGTGTTCGAAGAGCAGCACGCACATCACCTGGCGCATCACCGTGCCCAGCCCCCGGCCCTGATGGACCGCACCCAGCCACGAGCCCGTCTCGCCCGTACGCCGCACCACGAAGTTGCTCGTCTGCACGCCCTGGACCCCGACGAGCTCGCCGCGTGACCAGACGCCGAGGTTGAGCACCCACGCGGCCGGCGAGAAGTCGGCGCGGGTCCGCCAGTGATATTGCGCGAAGTTCAGCGGCAGCTCATCGGGCGGCACGTCGGTCCAGGGGAACGAGAACGGCATCCGGTCGGGCGAGTGGATCCCCTGCGCGGCCAGCGCGCCCAGCGTCACGATGTCGTCGTCGCTGATGCCGCGCAGCTCCAGGTCGCCCGCGGTGACGGACAGGTCGAGGACGGCGAAGACGTCGCCGATGCTGGTCATGGGGTCACCACGGCCCGGCCGCGGAGCACGACGTAGGACGGCTGCCTGAGCACCGTGAGGTCGAGCAGCGGGTCGCGTGGATAGACCACGAAGTCGGCCGGCGCGCCCTCGGCGAGCGTGGCGTTCCAGCCGAGCCACTCCCGGGCCCGCCAGGATGCGGCACCGAGCGCGTAGTCGGCCGACAGGCCCAGCGCGTGCATCGCGAGCACCTCGCCAGCGATGTTGCCGTGTCGGCTCACTCCCCCGCCGTCGGAGCCCGCATACATCGCGACGCCGAGTTCGTGCGCGGCCATGATCGTGTCGCGTTGGCGGGCGTGCAGGTCGGTCATGTGGTCGGCGTAGTGCGGGAACTTGTCGCGGCCCGCTTCGGCGTACTGCGGGAACTTGTCGATCTGCATGACGGTCGGCACCAGCGCGATGCCGCGCGCCGCCATCGTCTCGGCCTGGTCGGTCGACAGGCCGGTGCCGTGCTCGATGCAGTCGATGCCGGCGTCGATCAGCATCGGCAGCACTGCCTCGCCGAAGCAGTGCGCGGTCACCTTGGCGCCGTGCGCGTGGGCGACGGCGATCGCCTCGGCGAAGTCGGCTGCCGGGAAGGACGGCGCCAGGTCGCCCGTCTCCCGCGAGATCCAGTCGCCGACCAGCTTGACCCAGCCGTCACCGCGCTGCGACTCCTGCAGGACGGTGTCGACCAGCGACGGCGGCTCGACCTCGTGCGCGTAGTTGCGGATGTAGCGCCTCGTGCGCGCGATGTGGCGACCTGCGCGGATCACCCGGGGCAGGTCGTCGCGCGCTTGCATCCAGGTCGTGTCGGCGGCGGAGCCGCAGTCGCGGATCAGGAGCGCGCCGGCGTCGCGGTCCTCGATCGCCTGTGCCTCGGCCGCGGCATCGGAGGTCGCCCCGTGGTCGTCGAGGCCGATGTGGCAGTGCGCGTCGACCAGTCCCGGCACGATCCAGCCCTCGGCGGCCGTGTCGGCACCCGCCTGCGACTCGTAGGTCACGGTGTCGCCCACGACATAGAGGTCGCGGACCTCCCCCTCGGGCAGGACGGGTCCGCGGAAGCGCATCGCAGTCATGACGACCGACCGTAGCGGGCCACCCGCGGCCGTGCGCGCCGGCGTCCTGGGCTTGAGGTGGAACTCCACGCACCTGCGTGGAGTTTCGGGGCCGGATCCGCGGAAGTACCTGAAACTCCACGCGCCTGCGTGGACTTCCACCCCCCGCAGCAGGTCCCGCGCAGCAGATCACCCCCGCCCGGTTCCCCGATCTGTCGGACTCAGACCTGATCGAGCAACCAGGACGGGCTCATCGCTCGCGCGCCGAGCCCCTCGCAGCGACCCCGGAGCACGTGGTCGGCGCTGATCAGCACGACGGAGTCGCCCTTCTCACACGCCGCGGCAACCTCCGCGATGATCGCGCTGTCGCCGTCGCGCGGAGCATGGACGGTGCGCACGTGCTGGTCGCGCCCAGCTCGCACGCCCGCCTTCGCGCCGCCCTCGAGCACCAGCACGATGACGTCGTACGACGTGTCGCCGACCAGGAGTCGCTCGTGCAGCCGGCGGGCCGCGCCGGCCCGGTCCTTCCACCAGCCGTCCGGGACGGACCCGACCACGTTGGCCGCGTCGACCACCAGGACCGAGGTCACTTGAGGAACTTGGAGAAGTCCTTCGGCAGGTCGAGCGCGGCCGCTGCCTTCTCGTAGTCGACGTCCTCGCCCGGGTTGCCGAACGGGTTGCCGGCCTTCTCGGCCGCGGCGGCCATGGCCGCTGCCGCCTCCAGAGCCGCCTTTGCCGGGTTTCCCGAGGCGCGCTTGCCCTTCTTCTTCGGCGCCTGCTTGGCCTGGCGCTTGCCGCCGATGGCGCCTGCACCCGGCATCCCCGGCATCCCCGGCATCCCGGGCATCCCGGGCACACCGCCGCCGCGCATCATCGACTGCATCATCTTCTTCGCCTCGAAGAAGCGGTCGACGAGCTGGTTGACGTCGGAGACCTGGCGGCCCGAGCCCTTGGCGATCCGCGCGCGACGGGAGCCGTCGATCAGCTTCGGGTTGTCCCGCTCGCGGGGCGTCATCGACTGGATGATCGCCTGGATGCGGTCGATCTCCTTCTCGTCGAAGTTCTCGAGCTGCTCACGGAACTGCCCCATCCCGGGCAGCATCCCCATGATCTTCGACATCGAGCCCAGCTTGCGGAGCTGCTGCATCTGCTTGATGATGTCGTCGAGGTTGAAGTCGCCGGTCTGGAGGAGCTTCTCGGCCGCCTTGCGCGACTCGGTCTCGTCGAAGGACTTCTCGGCCTGCTCGATCAGGGTGAGCATGTCGCCCATGTCGAGGATGCGCGAGGCCATCCGGTCGGGGTGGAACAGGTCGAAGTCGGTCATCTTCTCGCCGGCCGAGGCGAACATGACCGGCTTGCCGGTGATGCTGGCGATCGAGAGCGCCGCGCCACCGCGGGCATCTCCGTCGAGCTTGGTGAGGACCACGCCGTCGTAGCCGACGCCGTCGAGGAACAGCTGCGCGGTGGTGACCGCGTCCTGGCCGATCATCGCGTCGACGACGAAGAGGACCTCGTCGGGCTGGACGGCGTCGCGGATGTCGGCGGCCTGCTTCATCAGCTCCGCGTCGACGCCGAGGCGACCCGCGGTGTCGATGATGACGACGTCGTGCAGCTTGCGCTTGGCCTCCTCGATCGACGCACGGGCGACTCCGACCGGGTCACCGACGCCGTTGCCGGCCTCGGGGGCGAAGACGGGCACGCCCACGCGCTCGCCGTTGACCTGGAGCTGCTGGACCGCGTTGGGGCGCTGGAGGTCGGCGGCGACGAGGATCGGGGTCTTGCCCTGGTCCTTGAGCCAGAGCGCCAGCTTGGCGGCCAGCGTCGTCTTGCCGGCGCCCTGGAGGCCGGCCAGCATGATCACGGTGGGGCCGGTCTTGGCGTAGCGCAGGCGGCGGGTCTCGCCGCCGAGGATGGTGACGAGCTCCTCGTTGACGATCTTGATGATCTGCTGGGCCGGGTTGAGCGCCCCGCTGACCTCCTCGCTACGCGCCCGCTCCTTGACGGCACCCACGAAGTCCTTGACCACCGGCAGCGCGACATCGGCCTCCAGCAGCGCGATCCGGATCTCGCGCGCGGTCGCGTCGATGTCGGCCTCGGACAGCTTGCCCTTGCCTCGCAGGTGCTTGAAGGTCTCGGCGAGCCGATCGGAGAGAGTGGCGAACACGTGTGGTCAGTCCTCGGGGTCGTTCACGGGTGTACGGCGATGGCGCGCGGAGTGCTCCGCACAGTCGGTCAAGCCTAACCGCCGGGAGGACAACCGCCTTCTCAGGCCACGGTGCCGAGCAGGGCGGCCCGCACGTAGTGCGCCGCCTCGGCGGCCCGGTGCTCGGAGAGCGCCCCGGCGTCGCGCTCCTGGACGTAGAAGACATCGACCGCCTGCGGCCCGAGGGTCGAGACGTGGGCCGAGCACACGGAGAGGTCGAGCCCGGCCAGCGCGTGGCACACCAGCCACACGACGCCGGGCCGGTCGTCCATCCGCACCTCGAGCACGGTGGCCCGCCGGGAGGCGTCTGCCCGTACCACCACGACCGGTTCGAGCCGGGCTGCCACGGGTCGGCTCAGTCGCGACACCGCGTCGACGCGCCCCTCGCTGATCGCCACCAGGCGTTCACGCAGCACGGCCGCATCGAGGTCGGGTTCGGCCACTTCCCACACCGAGACGCCGACGGCCGGCTCCTCGTCCTCCTGTGCCCACGCCCGTGCGGATCTCACGGTCACGCGTTGCAGGGCGAGGACGGCAGCGGCATCGGCCAGCAGGCCGACGCGGTCGGGGGCGAGCACGGTCACCCGGGCTCCCCCCTCGTCGGCCTCGACCATGACGGACACTCCCCCACGGCGTACGACATCGGGAACCGGCACGTCGTCGGTGGAGGCATCAGCCGTCGGCGGCTCCCCACCGACCGAGGCCAGCGCGTGCCTGGCCAGGCGCTCGACCAGGCCGGCGCGCCACGAGGACCACGCCTTGGGGGACGCGGCCCGGGAATCGGCCTCTGTCAATGAGCGCAGCAGCCCGAGGGCCTCGGCTCCGGAGACCTTGGCCAGCAGCGCCTCGACCGTCGCGGGGTCGTCGGGGTCGCGGGACGTGGCCATCTCCGACAGGAGCAGGTGGCGGCGCACGAGCAGGGCGATCAGGTCGACCGCCGCCGCGTCGAACCCCATCCGGGTCGCGATGGCCCGCGCCAGGGGTTCGCCGGCCACCGAGTGCTCGGTGAGCCCACCCTTGCCGATGTCGTGCAGCAGCGCCGCGACCAGCAGCACGTCTGGGCGGGCGACGTGGCGAATCAGGGCGGACGCCTCGATGCAGGTCTCGATCACATGCCGGTCGACGGTGAACCGGTGGATGGGTGAAGCGTGCGGCAGCGTGCGGATTCGCTCCCACTCGGGCAGGAAGCCGCCCAGCGCGCCGGTCTCCTCCAACGTCTCCCACACCGGCAGCAGACCGGGCCCGGAGGCCAGGAGGCTCACCAGCGCATCCCGGGCCTCCTCGGGCCACGGCTCGGGTAGAGGTGGGCACTCCCGCACCAGTCGGGCGGCGGTGGCGGGAGCCAGGACGACGTCGCGCTCGGCCGCCTCGGCCGCGGCGCGCAGCAGCATCACCGGGTCCTTGTCCGGGCGCGCCTTCGCCGCCAGCACGACCTCGCCGCGCGACAGCGCGATGCCGGGGGCTATCGGCTCGAGGGAGGGTCGGCGCGCGCCGGTCACCGAGACCGGACGGGCCAGCACGTCCTCCACGCGACGCCACGTCAGGCGCGACAGGTGACTGATCCGTCGACCGATCTCGCGCACGTGCCGTTGCGCGGCCTCGGCGCTGTCCAGGCCGAGACCGACCGCGAGCGGCTCCCACAGTTCCGGTGCGACCCGGTCGCTCGGCCGGCCCGTCTCGTCGTGGAGGAGGTCGCGGAAGTCGAGCATCGCCTGTCGGGACCGCTCCAGCTCGGGGCTGCTGGCGTCGACCAGCCACGTCGCCTCGAGGGCCTTGAGCACGGTCGCGTCGCGCAGCCCGCCCTCGGCCTCCTTGATGTCGGGCACCGAGACGTGTGCCAGCTCGCCGATGACCTGGTGGCGCTTGGTGACGAGCTCGCGCAGCGCCGGCAGCCGCTCCCGGGCCTGGCGGCGCCACGCCGCGAGCATGGTGGCGCGCAGCCGCAACGTCAGGTTGGGATCGCCGGCGAGGTGTCGGATGTCGAGCAGCCCGAGCGCGACCTTGAGATCGTCCTCGGCCGCACTCGTCATCTGCGACAGCGACCGCACCGAGTGGTCGAGGCGCGAGCCCGAGTCCCAGAGCGGGTACCAGATCTGCTCGGCCACCGCCCCCGGGTCGACCCCGTCGTCATGCACCAGCACGACGTCCAGGTCCGACTGCGGCGCGAGCTCACCACGGCCGTAGCCGCCCGCCGCAATCAGTGCGACCCCGATGTCCGGTCCGCCGGCGGTGGCGTACGCCGCCCGGCACAGCTCGTCGGCGGCAGCCGTTCGGGTCGTCCGCTCGATGGCCGTCATCGAGTCAGATCGCGCCCTCGTCGCGCTCGCCGGTGCGGACCCGCACGACCGACTCGACGGGCGTGACCCAGACCTTGCCGTCGCCGATACGGCCCGTCTGCGCGGACGCGACGATGGTCGAGACGACGTCGTCGGCCTCGGCGTCGTCGACGACGATCTCGACGCGGATCTTCGGCACGAGCGCGATGTCGTACTCCGCGCCGCGGTAGACCTCGGTGTGACCCTTCTGGCGGCCGTAGCCGCTGACCTCGGAGACGGTCATCCCGGTGACGCCGACGGTTTCGAGGGCGGCCCGGACGTCCTCCCACTTGTGCGGCTTGATGACTGCGGTGACGAGTTTCATGGTTGGACCTTCATTCGGTGTCGTCGCGACGGGTGAGGGTGTCGAGGAAGGAGGTGCTGGAGCGGGCGCCGGAAGTGGCGTGCAGGTCATAGGCCGTCTCGGCGTGGATGATGAGGTCGATGCCGCTGATCTCGTGCTCCTCGTGGATCCGGAAGCCCATCACCTTGTTGACCACGAGCCCGATGATGCCGGACATGACGAACGCGTAGACGAGGACGACCCCGCCGCCGACCAGCTGCTTGCCGAGCTGGTCGAGGCCACCGCCGTACAGGAGACCGTCCACGCCGGTCGGCGCGGCCGACGACGCGATCAGGCCGATCCCGAAGGTGCCGATCAGCCCGCCGACGAGATGGACGCCGACGACGTCGAGGGAGTCGTCGTAGCGCCACTTGTACTTGAGGCCGACGGCGAGCGCGCAGACCACGCCGGCCACGGCGCCCATCGCGATGGCGCCGACCGGGGTCACCGACCCGCACGAGGGCGTGATCGCGACCAGGCCGGCGACCAGGCCGGAGGCCGCGCCGAGCGACGTGGCGTGACCGTCGCGGACGCGTTCGAGGGCGAGCCAGCCCAGCGAGCCCGCGGCTCCGGCGACGAGCGTGGTGGTGAAGACGACCGCGGCCGACTGGTTCGCGGCCAGTGCCGAGCCGGCGTTGCAGCCGAACCAGCCGAACCACAGCAGACCGGCACCGAGCATCACCAGGGTGAGGTTGTGCGGTCGCATCGGGTCCTTGCCGAAGCCGAGTCGCGGTCCGAGCACGAGGGCGAGCGCGAGCGCTGAGGCGCCCGAGCAGATCTCGACGGCCATGCCGCCGGCGAAGTCGATGGCGCCGAGACGGTTGGCGATCCAGCCGCCGGTGTGGTCACCGGCGGAGAAGTCGAAGACCCAGTGCGCGACCGGGGCATAGACCAGCAGCGTCCAGATGGTCACGAACACCATCCACGCACCGAAGCGGGCCCGGTCGGCGATCGCACCGGAGACCAGCGCCCCGGTGATGACGCAGAACAGCCCCTGGAACACCGCGAACAGGATGTGCGGGACGGTGCCGGTGTTGCTGTCCTCCGACATCAGCGACGAGAGGCCGGCGTACTGCGTCGGGTCGCCGAGCAGGCCGCCGCCGAGGTCGTCACCGAACGCCAGGGAGTAGCCGACGAGCACCCAGACGATCGTGATGACGGCCAGCGAGCCGAACGTCATCATCATCATGTTCAGCACGCCCTTGGAACGCACCATGCCGCCGTAGAACAGGGCAAGACCGGGGGCCATCAGCAGGACCAGGGCTGCGGAGACCAGGAGCCAAGCGGTGTCACCGGAGTCGAGGGAAGTCATGGGCACTCACCTTCCGGGGCACGCGTTTCGCGCACGGACCATCTGTGTTTCAGGCATGTAAACGAACGCAGCCCCCTGGCCCGCCGGGTGCTCCCGGCGGGCCAGAGGTCGACGTAGCGATCAGATGGCCGCTTCGTCCGTGTCCCCCGTGCGCACGCGCACCACGGTCTCGACCGGGCTCACCCACACCTTGCCGTCGCCGATCCGACCCGTCTGGGCGGTCTTCACGACGATGCCGACGACGTCCTCGGCGTCGGCGTCGTCAACGACGATCTCGATGCGGATCTTGGGGACCAGTGCGAGGTCGTACTCCGCCCCGCGATAGACCTCGGTGTGGCCCTTCTGCCGGCCGTAGCCGCTGACCTCGGAGACGGTCATCCCGGTGACGCCGAAGGTCTCCAGCGCCTCGCGGACGTCCTCCCACTTGTGGGGCTTGATGACTGCGGTGACGAGCTTCATGCGTTCGCTCCTTCGCTGCTCGAGATGCTGACGGTGCTCGCGGCCAGGACGCTCTTGCCGCCGCCGCTGCTGCCGCTGTGCAGGTCGTACGCCGACTCGCCGTGCTCGGCGAGGTCGATGCCGTTGACCTCGTCCTCCTCGTCGAGCCGCAGCCCGATCGTGTACTTGATGCCCAGGCCGATGACCGCGGTCAGCACGCCCGAGTAGGTGATGGCCACCAGGACGCCGAGGGTCTGGTCGCCGAGCGAGCCGAAGCCGCCACCGTAGATGAGGCCGTCGATGCTGCCCGCTCCCTCCGACGTGGAGAACACGCCGATCAGCACGGTGCCGATGATGCCACCGACGAGGTGCACACCGACCACGTCGAGCGAGTCGTCGTAGCCGAGCCTGTACTTCAGGCTGACCGCCCAGGCGCAGACACCGCCGGCGATGAAGCCGATCGCCACGGCGCCCGAGATGTTGACGGCACCGGCCGCCGGGGTGATGGCGACGAGGCCGGCCACGATGCCGGAAGCGGCACCGAGCGAGGTGGCCTTGCCGTGCAGCAGGCGCTCGATGAGGAGCCAGCCGAGGATCGCGGCGAAGGTGGCCAGCGTCGTGTTGGCGAAGGTGCGACCGGTCTCGGAGTAGAACTGCGAGAGGAACGCCTCAGGGTCCTCGTCGAAGGTCGTGCCGAAGACGATCGAGCCCACGTTGAAGCCGTACCAGCCCAGCCACAGCATGCCCGCGCCGAGCATGGTCAGGGTCAGGTTGTGCGGGCGCATCTGCTCCTTGGGCCAGCCGATGCGCTTGCCGAGGAGCAGCACGAGCACCAGGGCCGCGACGCCCGCGTTGATGTGGACGGCCGTGCCGCCGGCGTAGTCCTGCGCGCCGATCCGGCCGCAGATGAGCGAGTCCTCGGTGCAGCTGAAGACCATGTGCGCCATCGGGAAGTAGACGATGACGGCCCACAGGGGCAGGAACACCAGCCAGGCCGAGAACTTCAGCCGGTCCGCGACGGCACCGCTGATCAGGGCGGCGGTGATGATCGCGAAGGTCATCTGGAACATCACGTACACGTAGTTGTCGGTGGTGACACCGTCGAGCCAGAGCAGTTCGAACGGGTTGGCGAACAACGTGCCTTCGCCGCCGAAGCCCATCGACCAGCCGACCGCGACGTACAGGATGCCGACGACGGCCGCGGCGACGAACGACATCATCATCATGTTGAGCACGGACTTGGATCGCGACATTCCGCCGTAGAACAGTGCCAGGGCGGGCACCGTCATCATCAGCACGAAAGCGGTCGCGATCAGCATGAACGCGTAGTAGCCGTCCACAGAACCTCCAGGGAGCGTTTATGGGCGGTGGTCCGCGTCGGCGCGACGACGGTGTCGTGCAGCGGTCCACCTGTTGGGAGAAACCCTGCTGTCACGAGGTTTCACCCCTCCCCGCTTCGTGTTGCACCGGCGCAACAGATTCGGGCCATGTGTTACGTCCGTGTGAACGACGCCGCTGCCGTGCCCGGCGGACGAGCGTCGATACACTCCCCGCATGACCGGAAGCAGCGCCGATCGCACGGCGCGCACCGGCGTCGTACTCGTCAATCACGACAGCGCCGAGGACACCGTCGGCTGCATCGTGTCCCTCGAGGCCTCCCATGACCTCGACATGGACGTCGTCGTGGTGGACAACTCGGACTCCAAGGAGTCCCTCGCGACCCTCGGCGCGCTCGTGGGTGACCGCGCAGTCGTGCTGTCCAGCGGCGGCAACCTCGGCTACGCCGGCGGATCCAACGTCGGGATCCGCCACTGTCTGGAGCGTGGCAACGAGTTCGTCTGGCTGCTCAATCCCGACACCCGCATCGAGCCGGAGACGCTGCCGCGCCTGCTCAGGCTGCTCGCCGACGTGCCCGACTGCGGTGTCGTCGGTCCGCGGATCGTGCACCCCGCCGCGCCCGGCACCCCCGAGACCATCTGGTTCGACGGCGGCGTCGTCGACGAGGACAGGGCCGGCGAGACCCGGCACGTGCACCAGGGCCGCGCGGTGGTGGACGTGCCGCCCCCCGGTGCGCGCGACGTCGACTACGTCACGGGTGCCTCCCTGCTGACCCGCCGGACGGTGCTGGAGACGGTCGGGCTGCTCCCCGAGGACTACTTCCTCTACTTCGAGGAGACCCACTGGTGCCGCGACGTACGCCGCGCCGGCTGGCGCGTCATGGTCGAGCAGCGGGCCCGGATGGTGCACCACCAGCGCTCGAGCGGGGCCCTGCCCTCGCCGTACCACCTCTACTACATGACCCGGAACCGTTACCTGTTCGTCGAGCGGGCGCTCGGCGGCGACGGCGAGGCGGCGCTGGCCCAGTTGCAGGGAAAGTGGCTCAGGAACTGGCGGCGCAAGGTCGCTGAGGTGGCACCCGGGTGGCTCGACGAGTTCGACGCGCTGGTGGAGCGGGCGGCCGCGGACGCGCGCGCCGGACGCGATGGGCGCAATGATGCTGTCTCACACGTGCCGTGGCCGGCCGATGTGGAGCGCGGCGACTCCCTCGCCGGCAGCCGTCAGCCGACAGGACGAGGAGAGGTGAGCGACCGATGACGACCAAGGGCCGTGACGACGTCGCCACCGTGATCGAACGGACGCTGGCGGGCGGTCCACGGGTGCTGCACATCGCGCTGGACGTCTCGACGGTGCCGGTGCGCCTCGCGCAGGAGCACGACCGCGAGGTCGAGTGCCTGCGCTGGCCGGCGGAGCCGGATGAGCAGTGGGGCCCGGAAGTCGGCCGCCGGGACGCCGTGGGCGACTGGGCGCAGCCCTTCCTCGTGGCGCCGGTGGACGTGGTGGTCGTCGAGGACGTCCTGGACGAGAGCCACGACGCTGACGAGTTCTTCCGCACCCTGGGCGCCGGCGCGCTGGTGCCGGGCGCGCTGGTCGTGGTGTCGGGGGTGCGCGACCTGACCGGACCGATCGCGTCGGCCGGCTTCGTCCTGGAGTCCGACGCGGCCGTGGCCCTGGACGAGCGACGGCACATCACGGTGGCGCGGTTCCCGTCCTTCACCACGGCTCGACCGCAGTCACCCGACGCTGACGAGGCCAGCGCGGCGGAGGTCCGCCGCCTGGCCCACGAGCTCGAGCGCACACGCGAGCTGCTCGCCCGCGAGCGCGCCACCATCGCGCGCGAGATGCAGTCGGGCAAGGATGAGCTGCTGGTGATGGACCGCCAGATCAACGAGCTCCAGGAGCGGTTGCAGCGACTGCGGCACAAGAACGTCCTGCTCCGTGCCCGCGTGGCCCAGGTGTCGCGCGAGCGTGACCTCGCCCAGGACCAGGTCTCCCTGCTCGAGCAGGACCTCTTCCTGGCCCGCGACTCGCGGGCCGTCCGCGCCGTGGCATCCGTGGTGGAGCGTGCTCGTCGCCGCAAGGACGGCGCATGAACACCCCACGACGTTCCTCTCCTCCGCCTCGCTCCTGCGAACAACGCCGCGGGGACCTCGCGTGAGCGCCGTCTCCTCCGACCGTCCTACGGTGTCGGCGTCCGGTCGTGACGGCGAGGAGCTCTCGGCCGTGGACCGACGGCGGGCGTCCTATCGCCAGCTCATCGACGGCGAGCTCGCGACCGGCGACGGCGAGCGGGTGCTCTTCTTCGTGCATTCGGTGGACCTGCGCCACGCCACTCCCGACCTGATCGCCGCGGCTGGCCTCGGGCTGGCACTGGCCGATCGTGGGTATGGCGTGCGCCTGGTGCCGCGGCACCGCTGGCACCTCGGGGGCGGGGCCGACATCTGGGTCGCGACCACCCCCGACGCCGATCCCTCCCAGGCGCCCGTGGGTGCCTGGCGCGTGGCGTGGGCGCACGGTGACGTCGAGGCGTGGGCCGAGCTGGACCACCTGATGGCCTACGACCAGATCCTGGTCGGCTCCGAGGTGGGACGCAGCATGCTCGCGACGACGTCTGCCGGTCGCCTCGACGTGCTCCGCTGCGCCGCCGACATCGAGCTCTTCGTCCCGCGCGAGGACGACGCTCCCCGCACCGGGGTGGCCAGCCTGGGGGTGCACGTCGAACGCGGGCGGACCATCCAGCCACTGATCAACGACGTGCCCTTCACCGTGCCGCTGACGATCTATGCCGAGCCGTTGCGAAGCATGCACTCGAGCCTGCTCGGCCGGCTCGAGGAGCCCATCCCGTGGCTGCGTGCCCCGGAAGTGATGACGCGCTCCCTGCTGACGGTCCTCGAGCTGCCCAGCACCATGGTGGGCGACGCAACGATGCCGGCCCACTTCTTCGAGAGCATCGCGTGCGGCTCGCTGCCGCTGGTCAACTCCCGGCTCGGTGCCACGGAGTGTGGGCTGCAGGTGCCCGCGTACACCACGTCCAGGGGCCTCGGCGAGGAGATCACGTCGTTGCTGGCAGATCCCGAGCGAGTGCACTCCCTGGTCGAGGGCCTGCGAGAGCGGGTGCTTCGCGACCACACCTGGGACCTGCGGGCCCGCGAGTTCGAGCACTGCGTCGCCGCGGCTCGTCGCGACCAGTCGACGTCGCCTCCCCAGCGGGCGTTGCACTACTTCCCGGACTACAACCGTGCCAACCCCTACCAGGGCATGTTGTTCGCCGGCCTGGGTGCCGTCGACGCCTATCCGGTCGCAGTCGCGGACGTGGTCGAGCACCTGGAGAACCGTTCGGTCGCATCGGTCCCCGGCATCCTCAACATCCACTGGACGACGCCGATCCTGCAGTACGCCGCCGGGCCGTTCCGGGCGGCCATCGAGCTCGACCGCTTCAGCGCCGCCCTGCACAAGTTCCGCACGGCGGGCGGACGGCTGGTGTGGACGCTGCACAACGTCCTCCCACACGAGGCACGCCACGTGTGGGCCGAGACGCAGCTGGCCCAGCTGCTCGCCGATCGGGCCGATGCCATCCATGCCCTGTCCGAGATCACGGCACGCCAGGCCTCCGAGGTGCTGCGCCTCGACCCTCGCCGGGTCGTCGTGATCGAGCACTCGAGCTATGTCGGCCAGTATCCCGACTGGATCAGTCGCGAGGCCGCGCGGAGCCAGCTGGGCCTGTCGTCCACCGACAAGGTCCTGGTCGCGCTGGGCGGCATCCGCCCCTACAAGGGCCTGGGTCGGTTGCTCGACGTCTTCCACGAGCTCGCCGAGGAGGACCCCAGCCTCCACCTCCTGGTGGCCGGCAAACCGGCGGCGACCCAGGAGACGACCGGGCTCCAGCGGCGCTGCGAGCAGTCGCCGCGGGTG
>NZ_JANPEO010000330.1:0-7559 GCF_031422975.1 Nocardioides sp.
CACGTCGACGCCCGGGGAGAACATCACGTGGTCCGGTGGCCTCGCCGCCAGGTCGCCGAAGCCCTGCACCCCGAGCAGCTCGTCGTCGAGCTCGTCCACGACGGCCCGGTGCAGTGGCCAGGTGGGGTGCGCGTTGGGCCAGTAGCGGGTCCGACCGCGACGGTCGGCCAGGTGCAGCCCCCAGCGCGCGGTGAGGAAGAGCTCCAACGGCCCGGCCTCGAACGGTTCCCCGACGCTCACCGCCACGGTCGAAGCGGCGCCCCTGGGGCCGGGCCAGCGGCGTCGACACGTGTAGGTGATCCGTGCGCCGGAGTGCTCCCGGTCCATGTGCGACCACAGATAGGGCAACCGGGGCCCGCCGCGGGCAGCGAGGACGGGTGCCAACCGGGAGGCGTCCAGGCTCAGGAACACCACGCCCCGGCGGCCGGCGTCGTCGACCGAGTACAGACGGACGTTCGTCTCGTGGAACGACCCTACGTAGGGCAGCCCCGGGGAGCCCAGGAAGCCGATGCCGCTCATCCAGAACGGGATCAGACCCACGTACGTGACTCCGTCGAAGGTGTCGGGCCGTGTCCCGGGCGGGAGGTAGGGCTGGATCCGCTCGGCGGGGACTGCCCAGTGCAGGAAGGCCAGCTCGGCCCAGCGCTGGGTGAAGACGGTCCGGCCGACGGGCCGGGGTGCGAGTGCGGTGACTGGTTCAGGGTCCATCCTCATGCCTTCCGTGCCATGACTCCCAGAGTGCGGCGTACGAACCGCCGGCGGCGACCAGCTCGTCGTGCGACCCGAACTCGCTGATCACCCCGTCCTCGCACACGGCCACGCGGTCGGCGTCGTGGGCCGAGAACAACCGGTGCGCGATGGCGATGACCGTACGCCCCTCGAGCACGGCGGCGAGCGAGCGCTCGAGGTGCCGGGCCGCGCGCGGGTCGATCAGTGACGTCGCCTCGTCCAGGACCAGGGTGTGCGGGTCCGCGAGCACGAGTCGCGCGAGCGCGATCTGCTGTGCGTGCGCGGCGGTCACGGCCCGACCGCCGGAGCCGATGATCGTGTCCAGCCCGGCGGGCAGGGCGGCCACCCATTCCTGGGCATCGACGGCCGACAGGGCGGCGTGGACCTCGTCGTCGCTGGCGAAGGGCCGCGCGAGGATGAGGTTCTCCCGCAGCGTGCCGACGAAGACGTGGTGCTCCTGGGTGACGAGCGCCACGTGGCCGCGAAGGTCGCCCAGCGGCAGCTCGACGAGCCCGACGTCACCGACAGTCACCGTGCCCGACCGCGGCGGGTGGATGCCCGCCAGCAGCCGGCCCAGCGTGGACTTGCCGGCGCCTGACGGACCGACCATGGCGATCCGCTCGCCGACCCCGACGTCGAGGTCGATGCCGTGCAGCACGTCGCGCCCCTCGACGTAGGCGAACCGCACGTCCTCGGCATCGAGCTTCTCGGAGTTCGGCGTGCGGCCGGTGACCGCGCGGTCGGCGGGCACCTGGGCCACGCCGAGGAGCCGGGCGAGCGCGGCCGCGCCGAGCAGGAGCTCGTCGAGGATCGACACGATCCGGTCGACCGGGTCGATCAGCATCTGCACGTAGAGCGTCGCCGTCGTGACCTCGGCCAGCGAGACCGAACCCTGCGTGTAGAGCCAGCCGCCGAACAGCAGGGTGCCGACCACCGGCAGCAGATAGCTCAGCTCCATGGCGGGGAAGAACACCGTGCGCAGGTGCAGCGTGTACTTCTCGGCCACGAACGACTTCGCACAGTCGTCGTCGCACAGCTCCACCCGCTTGCTGCCCAGTCCGAGGGCCTCGACGGTGCGCGAGCCCTCGACCGTCTCGGAGAGCGTGGTGGTGATCTGCGAGTAGGACGCGGTCTCGGCGAGGTAGCCGTCCTTGGCGCGGGCGAGGTACCACCGCAGGCCGGTCGCCAGCGGCGGCAGCGCGAGCAGGCACGGCAGCGCCACCCACCAGCCGACGCTGAGCGCGGCGGCAAAGGTCAAGATCGCCGACACGACCGCGATCGTCCACTCCGGCAGCGCCCACCGCACCGACCAGCCCAACCGGTCGATGTCCGAACCGGTGCGGGTCAGCAGGTCGCCGGAGCCGGCGGCCTCGACGGTGCCGACCGGCAGCGCCAGCGTGTTGGCGACGAAGTCCTCGCGGAGCTCGGCCAGCACCAGCTCGCCCATGACCTGCGAGCGGTAGCGCGCGTAGCGTGTCAGCACCGACTGCAGCACCAGGAACACCGCGAGCAGGACGACGATCTTGTCGACGTGCGCCGTCGTCGTGCCCTCCTCGACGGCCTGCACCAGGCCGCCGAGCAGGCGCGGCGCAGCCAGCGCGGTCAGCGCAGCGAGGACGTGCAGCCCGAGCGCGGTCCACAGCAGTCGGGGGTGCCGGTGCGCGACCTGGCCGACATAGCGGCGTACGGCCCTGCCGTCCGCGATCGGGAGCCGGGTCGTGACACTCATACGGCGGCCTCCACGTCACGCACGACGACGGTGCGGTACGCCGCAACGTCGGCCAGCAGCGAAGCGTGGGTGCCCACCGCGACGATCCGCCCGTCGACCAGGAACGCCACCTCGTCGACCGCGTCCAGCAGGAGCGGGCTCACTGTCGTGACGACCGTGGTGCGACCCGCGCGGTGTGCGCGAAGGCGCGAGGCGATGCGGGCCTCGGTGTGGGCGTCGACGGCGCTGGTCGGCTCGACCAGCACCAGGATCTCGGGGTCGGCGGCGAGGGCGCGCGCCAGCACCAGTCGCTGGCGCTGGCCGCCGGAGAACGAGCGGCCCTTCTCGGTGACGACCGAGTCGAGGCCCTCGGGCAGCGCCGCGAGGATGTCCTCGGCCGACGCCGTGAACAGCGCCTTCTCGACGTCGCCGAAGCCGTGCTCGTCGATCCGGTCCGCGAGGCGACCGGCGAACAGGGCGGCCCCGGTGTCGGAGACCATGATCCGCTCGCGGACGACGGCGTGCGGGAGCGAGGTGAGCGGCACGCCGCCGAGCGCGACGTCGTCGTCCTGCTCGGCCGCGCACAGCCCCAGCCGGTCGGCGAGCAGGGCCGAGTCGTCGGGCTGGTCCGACACGATCGCGGTCAGCAGACCGGGCGTGACTCGCAGCCCCGAGCGGTGGTCGAGCAGCACGGAGTCGGCGGGCGGTGCGGCGGCGGGGGACACGGGCTCCACGACGTCGGGCTCGAGTGCCATGACCCGGCACACGCGGGTGGCTGCGACCCGGCCGCGGATCAGCTTGTTGGCGAACTCCGTCGCCGTACGCAGCGGCAGCATCAGGAAGGCGGAGTAGCCGTAGAAGGCGACCAGCTCGCCCGCGGTGATCGCGCCGGTCACGGCCGAGCGCGCACCCAGCCACACGATGAGCACCACGAAGACGCCGGGCAGGAAGACCTGGAGCGCGTCGAGGACCGACTGCAGCTTCGCGACGTTGACGGCCGCGGTGCGGGTGGCCTGCGACTCGCGGCGGTAGCGGTCGAGGAAGACGCCCTCGCCGCCGATCCCGCGCAGCACGCGCAGGCCGCCGACGATGTCGGTGCCGGTGTTGGACAGGTCGGAGCGCATCTGGCGCTCGGTGGCGCTGCGGGCCTGCAACGGCTTCAGGATCGGGCCCATCACCAGCAGGAGCAGCGGCACGCCTATCAGCACGACCAGGCCGAGCTGGACCGAGGTGCTGAGCAGGATGGCGGAGACGAGGAGGAACGACACGATCGCGCCGGCGAAGCGTGCGGTCACGTCCATCACGTTGCCGATGTGGTCGAGGTCGGTGGTGCCGATGGCGATCACCTCCCCGGTGCTGACCTTGCGCGGCAGCGAGCCGCCGAGACGCACCGACTGCCGGGTCGTGAGCTGCACGATCCGGTAGGAGGCGGTCAGCCAGTTCGTCACCGCGAACCGGTGGCGCATGATCCCGGTGACGGCCTGGACGAGTCCGATCGCCAGCATCACGCCGGCCCAGAGCGCCAGCTGGCCCGGGTCTCGATCGGCGACCCCACGGTCGATCGCCCGCCCGAGCACGGCCGGCATCACGGCCTGGCACGACATCCAGACGATACCGAAGGCCATACCCCCCAGGAGTGTCAGCCGCTGCTGGCTGGCGAGCCACCACAGGAACCGTCCGGGCCCGCGATGATCGGCGATGCCGGGGTTGGGGACGGGTAGCTGACGCACTTGTCCGAGAGTACGTAGCGAGGCCGGGTCCATGCGAATCCTTTTGTGGCGACTCTGCTGGACCTTCATTCCTCACGCGACGTTCACCTCACCGTCGTCGCCGCGACGCCCGCCCCCGGGACGGTTGCCCACATGACCGTGACCTGGCAGGTGCCAGCTCGTGACCGGACCCCGAGTCTGGTCGTCACTCCTGCGATCGTGGGCCACCGCGGTGCCAGCGGGCACCGACCCGAGCACACCCTCGAGGCCTACCGGACGGCGATCCGGATGGGGGTCGACGACATCGAGATCGACCTCGTCTCGACGAGGGACGGGGTGCTGGTCGCCCGGCACGAGTCCGAGCTCAGCGGCACCACCGACGTCACCGACCACCTCGAGTTCGCCGCCCGCCGCGACACCCGGACCATCGACCGGCACCGCGTCACGGGCTGGTTCACCGAGGACTTCACCCTGGCCGAGCTCAAGTCGCTCACGGCACGAGAGCGGATGCCCGCGACCCGCCCGGACAACACGACCTACAACGACCGCGAGGGCGTCGCGACCCTCACCGAGATCCTGGCCATGGTGTACGCCGAGTCGATGCGACGTGGCCGCGGGGTCGGCGTGATGATCGAGCTCAAGCACGCGGCGTACTTCGACTCGATCGGCCTCCCGCTCGACGAGCCGCTGATGGCCGCGCTGCGTCGCCACGACCTCGACCAGCCGTGGGCCCGGATCAGCCTGATGTCCTTCGAGCCCGGCATCCTTCAGCGCCTGGCCGAGCGCACCCGGCTGCCGATCATCCAGCTCCTCGAGGTCGGGGAGTCGCACGCGGAGATGTGCACGCCCGCGGGGCTCGCCCGCATCGATGACTACGCCGACGGCATCGGCCCGCACAAGAGCCTGGTGCTGCCCCGGGACCGCTCGGGCGCCATCGGCGAGCCCTCGGACCTCGTCCGCGACGCCCACCGGCGCTGGCTGACCGTCCACGTCTGGACCGTGCGGGTCGAGAACCGCTTCCTGCCCAGCAACCTGCGGCGCGGTTGCGCCCCGGACGCCCCGGGCGACATGGCCGGCGAGGTCAGGGCGCTGCTCGATGTGGGAGTCGACGGCGTCATCACCGATCACCCCGAGCTCGCGGTCGCGGCCGCCCGCGAGCTCGACTTCTGACGTTCACCCCGACACCCCGCGACGGCTGCCTGCGACCGGTTGGCTCGAGGCCATGACTACTCGGAGCCTCATCGTGGCCGCCCTGGCGGCCGCTCTCACCCTGACCGCCGTCCCGGCCAACGCACATCGGCGGGACCCCGACCCCCTCGTGATCGGTCACCGCGGGGCCTCGGGCTACCGACCCGAGCACACGCTCGCCTCCTACCAGCTCGCCATCGACCAGGGCGCCGACTACATCGAGCCCGACGTGGTCTCGACCAGGGACGGCGTGCTCGTGGCTCGCCACGAGAACGAGATCAGTGGCACCACCGATGTGGCGTCGCACCCCGAGTTCGCCGGCCGCAGGACCACCAAGGTCATCGATGGCACCCCCTTCACCGGCTGGTTCACCGAGGACTTCACCTACGCCGAGCTCAGCACGCTCCGCGCCAAGGAGCGGCTGCCCCAGGTCCGCCCGCAGAACACGGCCTACGACGGCCAGTTCCTGATCCCCACGCTCGACGAGGTGCTGGACCTCGCCGTCCGCGAGGGCGTCGGTGTCTACCCCGAGACCAAGCACCCGACCTACTTCGACTCCGTCGGGCTCTCGCTCGAGGAGCCGTTGGTGGCCGCACTGGAGGCACACGACCTCGACGACAGGTCCGACGACGTCATCATCCAATCGTTCGAGGTCACCAACCTCCAGGACCTCAACCGGATGACGAGGGTCGATCTGGGGCAACTGGTCGACGCGACGAGGGGTCCGGTCGACCTGCCCGGCGTCACCTACGCCTCGATGGTGACGCGCCAGGGCCTCAGGGCGATCTCGACGTACGCCGACGGGCTGGGCGCGCACAAGGACTGGGTGCTGCCCCGGACGAACGGTGCCACGACCACACCCTCCACCGTCGTGCGCGACGCGCACCGGGCCGATCTCGTCGTGCACGTGTGGACGCTGCGCAGGGAGAACCAGTTCATGGCCACCAACTTCCGCATCGGCACCGACCCGAACGCGCCCGGTGACCTGTTCGCCGAGACGCAGGCGTTCCTCGACGCCGGGGTCGACGGCGTGTTCTCCGACAACCCCGACATCGCCTCCGCTGCGCTGGCCGACTGGCTCCGGTAGGGCACCGGACTACAGCGTCTCGTCCTCCGCGTCGGCCGGCGTTGCGGCGTACTCGGGCCGGGCCCGACGGCCGCTGAGCGCCACCGCGAGAAGGCCGGCGAGCCCCGCTGCGAGCCAGGGCAGGGGCATGAGCCAGCGGAGGTCGTCGCCGCCGATCGCGTCCGACTCGAAGAGGAGCCAGATCGTGGCGAGGCCGAGGAAGGCGACGCCCATCACGAGATGGCCGACGCTGACCGGGTGCCGACCGGAGGAGTCCGTGTCGACCTCCGCGTAGGGGTGGGGGTGGTTGCTCATGGCGGACCTCACTGCTCGTGGACGGTGACCTGGCCAACGCCGAGGTCGATGATGATGCGCATGTCGGGCACGTCGTTGCCGCCGTCGACGGAGCCCTGCTGGGTGACGTCGACGCCGTCGTTCATCTGGCCGAACAGGTTGATCTCCCCGACACCGGTCGAGGCGTCGACCACGACGTCCATGCCGTCGGGGATGACGACCTCGAGGTCGCCGATGCCGCCGTCGATGGTGAGCTCGCGGCCGTCCAGGCCGTCGATGTCGCGCACCTGGGACAGGTCGATCCTCAGCTCGCCGGCGCCGATGTCGTAGGAGGTGCGGACCTCGGCCGAGCTGGTCGGCGTGTAGTCGAGCCGCTTGCCGTCGTAGTTGTCGCTCGCCGTGGCGCCCAGCGTCACGGCGGCCGTGAGCAGGCCGAGGAGGATCAGGCCACCGGCGCGGCCCCAGAAGGCGCCGAGCACCAGCATCGCTCCGGTCAGCGACATCGCGAGCGCGGGGTAGGCGGCACCGGGCACCGCGGTGCCGGAGACGTCGATGATGCCGAGCGTGCCGACTCCGGTGGCGATCAGGGCGAGGGTGAACCAGAAGAGGATCGGGCCCCTCCTGCGCGGGTTGCGGGGCCGCACGTAGGTCGTCGCCTGGTACGGCTGGTACGGCTGGTACGGCGCCTGGGTGGGCCGTGCCGTCTCGTCGGTGGCGGGCGTCGTCCCGGTCTGCCAACCCGGCTGACCGGGCGCGGCCGTGGGTGCGCCGTAGCCACTCGTGGGCTGGGTGTGCCGGTTGTCCTTGCGGTTCAGGAACCAGACGACGAGCAGCCCGACGATCACCAGCGGCCACGGGAACCAGA
>NZ_JANPEO010000331.1:0-6969 GCF_031422975.1 Nocardioides sp.
CGTCGGCGGTCTTGCCGAAGGCCAGCGCCTGCGTTTGCGCGAAGAAGTTGGACAGCAGCAGCTCGTGCACGTCGACGTTCTCGCCGTCGTCGTCGTCGACCAGGGCGTACGCCGGTCGCGCGAAGGCGATGAAGTCGGCCGGGATGAGCTGAGTCCCCTGGTGGATCAGCTGGTAGAACGCGTGCTGCCCGTTGGTCCCGGGCTCGCCCCAGAACACCTCCCCCGTCTCGGTGGTGACCTGGGTGCCGTCCCACCGCACGCCCTTGCCGTTGGACTCCATCGTGAGCTGCTGGAGATAGGCCGGGAACCGGTGCAGCAGCTGCGCGTAGGGGAGCACCGCATGCGTGGCCGCACCGAGGAAGTTGTGGTGCCAGATGTTGATCAGGCCCATCAGGGCGGGCACGTTGGTGTCGAGCGGGGTCGTACGGAAGTGCTCGTCCATCGCGTGGAAACCGGCCAGGAACTCCGCGAAACGCTCCGGCCCGAGCGCGATCACCAGCGAGGTGCCGATCGCCGAGTCGAGCGAGTAGCGACCGCCGACCCAGTCCCAGAAGCCGAAGGCGTTGGCCGGGTCGATGCCGAAGGCCGCCACCTTGTCGAGGGCCGTGGAGACCGCGACGAAGTGCTTCGCCACGGCCTGGGTGGCATCCTCGTCGGCGAGCCCCTCGAGCAGCCACGCCTTGCACAGGCGCGCGTTGGTGAGCGTCTCCAGCGTCCCGAACGTCTTGCTCGACACGATGAACATCGTGGTCGCCGGGTCGAGGCCCTGGAGTTTCTGCGCGGCGTCGGTCGGGTCGATGTTGCTGATAAAGCGACATGCCAACCCCTCCTTGACGTACGGCGCCAGCGCCTCGTACGCCATGACGGGACCGAGGTCCGAGCCCCCGATCCCGATGTTGACGACCGTCCTGATCGGCTCACCGGTGACGCCCGTCCACGACCCCGACCGCACCTGCTCGGCGAACGCGTAGACACGAGCCAGGACGGCGTGGACGTCGGCCACGGCGTCCTGCCCGTCGACCATGAGCGACGCCGACGACGGCGCCCGCAGGGCGGTGTGCAGCACGGCCCGATCCTCGGTGACGTTGATCCGCTCGCCGGCGAACATCGCGTCCCGGCGCGCGGTCAGCCCCACCTCGTCGGCCAGCGAGAGCAGGGCCGCGAGGATGTCCGCATTGACGAGGTTCTTCGACAGGTCGACGTACAGCTCGCCGGCAGTCAGTGTCAGCCGGGAGGCCCGCTCGGGGTCCTCGGCGAAACTGGCGCGCAGGTCCGGGGCGTAGTCCCGGCTCAGGTCGGAGAGCCGGGACCATGCGGCAGTGGTCGTCGCGTCGACGGGGCCGGTGCCGCTCGCACCGGTCACGACGTGCCGCCGGCCGCCTCGAGCTGGCCGCGGACGGTGTCGAGCAGCTCGTTCCAGGAGGTGACGAACTTGTCGACCCCCTCCGCCTCGAGCGTCGCGATCACGTCGTCGTAGTCGATGCCGGCGGCCGCGAGTGACGCCATGGTGGTGCTCGCGTCGTCGTACATCGTGGTGACCTGGTCGCCGAGCACCTCGCCGTGGTCGGCGAAGGCCTGCATCGTCTTCTCCGGCATCGTGTTGACCGTGTCGGCGACGACGAGGTCGGAGACGTACATGGTGTCGCGGTAGTCGGGGTTCTTCACCCCGGTCGAGGCCCACAGCGGGCGCTGCCGGTGGGCACCGGCCTCCGCGAGCGCCTGCCAGCGCGGACCGGCGAAGAACTCCTCGAAGGCCCGGTAGGCCAGGCGGGCGTTGGCGACACCGGCGCGGCCGAACAGCTCCTTGTCGGCGCCGATCTCCTCGAGGCGCTTGTCGATCTCGGAGTCGACGCGCGAGACGAAGAAGGAGGCGACCGAGTGGATCTTCGACAGGTCGTGACCGTTGTCGCGGGCCCGCTCGAGACCGGAGACGTAGGCCTCCATCACCCCGCGGTAGCGGTCCAGGCCGAAGATCAGCGTGACGTTGACGCTGATGCCCTCGGCGAGCACGTCCGTGATCGCGGGAGCTCCTTCGGTGGTGGCGGGGATCTTGATCAGGAGGTTCTCCCGGTCCACCGCCTTCCAGAGGTCCTTGGCGGACGCGACCGTGCCGTCGGTGTCGTTGGCCAGGGTGGGGGAGACCTCGATCGAGACGCGGCCGTCGACACCGCCGGTGAAGTCGAAGACGGGCTTGAGCACATCGCACGCGGCGCGAACGTCGCCGGTGGTGAGCTGGAAGACCGTCGTCTCCACGTCCGCGCCGGCGTCGGCGAGATCCCGGACCTCCGCGTCATAGCGCTCGCCGTCCTTGAGGGCCGCAGCGAAGATCGAGGGGTTGGTGGTCACCCCGACCACGGAGGACGAGCTGACGAGATCGGCGAGGTTGCCCGTCTCGATGCGCTCGCGGGACAGGTCGTCGAGCCAGATGGAGACACCGGCGTCGGCCAGTGCAGTGAGACGTTCAGACATTGCTTGCTCCGATGCTGTCGCGTGCGGCGGCGGCGACGGCGTCTGCCGTCACGCCGAACTCCTGGAAGATCGTGGCGAAGTCTGCCGAGGCGCCGTACGTCTCGATCGAGATGATCCGGCCGTTGTCGCCCACGATCTCGCGCCACCCGAGCCCGATGCCCGCCTCCACCGAGACGCGGGCCTTGACCGCCGGCGGGATGACCGAGTCGCGGTACGCCCGGTCCTGGCCGTTGAACCACTCGACACACGGCATCGACACGACGCGGGCGTTGATCCCCTCGGCCGCCAGCAGCTCGCGCGCCCGGACCGCCAGCTGGACCTCGGACCCGGTGCCGACCAGGACGACGTCGGGCGCTGCGTCGGTGTCGAGCAGGACGTAGCCACCCTTGGCGACCCCGGCCGCGTCGCCCCAGTGCTCACCGGTGCCGGCGTCGGTGCCGCGCGGGAAGGTCGGCACGTTCTGACGCGTGAGGCACAGGCCGGCCGGACTGTCGGTGTTCTCCAACACGGTCCGCCACGCGACGGCCGTCTCGTTGGCGTCGGCCGGTCGGACGACGTCGAGGCCGGGGATGGCGCGCAGGGCGGCGAGGTGCTCGATCGGCTGGTGGGTCGGACCGTCCTCGCCGAGCCCGATCGAGTCGTGGGTCCAGACGTAGATGTTCGCCAGTCCCATGAGCGCGGCCAGCCGCACCGAGGGCCGCATGTAGTCGGAGAACTGGAGGAACGTGCCGCCGAAGACGCGAGTCAGCCCGTGCAGGGTGATGCCGTTCATGATCGAGCCCATGGCGTGCTCGCGGATGCCGAAGTGGAGCACGCGACCGTAGGGGTCGCCCGACCAGTGCTTGGTGCTGTGCTCGACCGGGATGAAGGACGCGGCGCCCTCGATCGTGGTGTTGTTGGACTCCGCGAGGTCGGCCGAGCCGCCCCACAGCTCGGGCAGCACCCCGGCGATCGCGTTGATCACCTCACCGGAGGCCTTCCGGGTCGCGACGCCCTTCGGGTCCGCGTCGAAGCTCGGCAGCGCGTCGGCCCACCCGTCGGGCAGCGTGCGGTCCTTGAGGCGGTGCAGCAGCTTCTCCCGCTCGGGGTTGGCCGCAGCCCACTTGTCGTACGCCGCATCCCACTGGTCGCCGGCGGCCGCGCCGCGCACCAGCAGCTGGCGGGTGTGGGCGAACACGTCGTCGGGGACCTCGAAGGTCTGGTCGGGGTCGAAGCCCATGAGCTTCTTGGTCGCCGCGACCTCCTCGTCGCCGAGCGCGGAGCCGTGGGCCTTGCCGGTGCCCTGGAGGGTGGGTGCCGGCCAGGCGATGATCGTCTTCAGGACGATGAAGGACGGCCTGGTGGTCTCGGCGCGCGCGGCCTGGAGGGCGGCGTAGAGCGCCGGCACGTCCTCGCGGTAGGTCTGGCCGTCGCGGTTGCCCGCCCAGTCGACGACCTGCACGTGCCACCCGTAGGCCTCGTAGCGCTGGGCGACGTCCTCGGTGAAGGCGACGTTGGTGTCGTCCTCGATCGAGATCTCGTTGTCGTCGTAGATGAGGGTGAGGTTGCCGAGCTGCTGGTGCCCGGCGATCGAGGACGCCTCGCCGCTCACACCCTCCTCGAGGTCGCCGTCGGAGGCGATGCAGTAGACGTGGTGGTCGAAGGGCGACTCGCCGACCGGTGGCTCGGGGTCGAGCAGCCCGCGCTCGCGCCGGGCGGCCATCGCCATGCCCACGGCGTTGCCCACGCCCTGGCCGAGGGGTCCGGTGGTGGTCTCCACCGCCGCCGTGTGGTGGTACTCCGGGTGGCCGGGCGTCCGCGAGCCCCAGGTGCGCAGCGCCTTGAGGTCATCGAGCTCGAGACCGAAGCCGCCGAGGTAGAGCTGGACGTAGAGCGTCAGGCTGGAGTGGCCGCAGGAGAGCACGAAGCGGTCCCGGTTGATCCAGTCGAGGGCGGCCGGGTCGTGACGCATGACCTTCTGGAAGAGCAGGTAGGCCGCCGGGGCCAGGCTCATGGCTGTGCCGGGGTGGCCGTTTCCGACCTTCTGGACCGCGTCCATCGCGAGGACGCGTGCGGTGTCCACGGCCCTGTCGTCGAGTTCGTTCCAGTCCAGCTCGGGCAGCGAGAGGGTCACGATGATCCTTGTCGTTCGGTACGGCAGCGGGCACCGCCGAGCCTACCCATGCAGAGGGTTAGACTCGACCCCGCACTGATCCCCCTTGTCTTGAGGTCTCCACCTTGTCCCACGTCGGCCAATCGGCCTCGGCTGCTGCGCCCTCCGGGGATGCGGATGAGCCGACCGTGAGCGACCCCGGTGCCGCTTCCCCCGAGGCGCAGGTGTCCTTCAAGGACGTCGTCGCGGCCTACGTCGGGCTGACCAAGCCGCGGGTCATCGAGCTGCTGCTGCTGACGACGGTGCCGGTGATGTTCTTCGCCGAGCGCGGCGTCCCCGCGCTCGCGCTGGTGGCCGCGACCGTGGTGGGCGGCGCGCTCTCCGCCGGGTCCGCGTCGGCGTACAACTGCGTCTACGACCGAGACATCGACGAGCAGATGCGGCGCACCCGGCGCAGGGCCCTGCCTCGCCACATCGTCACGGCCCGCTCGGCGCTGGTCTTCGCGACCGTGCTGGCGATCCTCTCGACCGTGGTGCTGGCGCTCTGGGTCAACCCGCTGAGTGCCGGGCTCTCGGTGCTGGCCAACGCGTTCTACGTCTTCGTCTACACGATGATCCTCAAGCGGCGCACGACCCAGAACATCGTCTGGGGCGGGCTGGCCGGCTGCTTCCCGGCGCTGATCGGCTGGACCGCGGTGACCGGCGAGCTGGCGTGGACGCCCGTGATCTTGTTCCTCGTCGTCTTCTTCTGGACGCCGCCGCACACCTGGGCGCTGGCGCTGCGCTACCGCGAGGACTACGCCGGCGTCGACGTGCCGATGCTGCCGGTGGTCGCCTCCGCCGCCGAGGTCGGGCGCCAGATCGTGCTCTACGCCTACGTCATGGTGGCGACGTCGCTGGCGCTGTGGCCGATCGCCGACACCAGCCTGTTCTACCCCGTGGCGGCCGCCGCGCTCGGCGTGGTCTTCCTGGTCGAGGCGCACCGCATGTGGCTGCGTGCCAAGGCCTCCGACGAGCTCAGCGCCATCAACCCCATGCGGCTCTTCCACATGTCCAACCTCTACCTGTCGCTGCTGTTCGTGGCGGTCGCCTTGGACCCGCTGCTCTTCGGCTGAGGTGGGGACGCAGGTCGACTCCTTGTCGAGAGCAGCGCCCAGGTCGCTGCGGCGGAGATGACCGCCGCGCCGAGCATGTGCAGGCCGACGAGGATCTGGGGCAGGTCGGTGACGTACTGCACGAAACCGAGCAGTCCCTGGGCGAGCTCGAGCAGGAGCAGCGCGCCCACGGCGTGGGAGACGACCGTCGCGCCCTGGCGCCGGGCGACCACGAGCAGCCCGACGGTGACGGCGAGCAAGACGTAGACGGCCGCCGCGTGCACGTGCGACATCACCTGGGGGTCCAGCCCCGTCCGCCGAGACTCGAGGTCGCCGGAGTGCGGGCCGCTGCCCGTGACGACCGTGCCGAGGTAGAGCACGAACCAGGTGGTGCCGAAGACCAGCCAGGCGATCCGTCGCAATCGTCCGGTCGCCCGGCGTGCCGGGCCGCGCAGCTCGTCGAGCAGCAGCACGCAGACGCCGATCATCGCCATCGACAGCAGCAGGTGCAGGGAGACGAGCCACGGGTTGAGGTCGGTGAGCACCGTGATGCCGCCGACCACCCCTTGTGCCGGGACGCCGATCGCGATGATCGCGGACAGGCGCGTGGCGCGAGCGCGGTCGCTGCGCCACAGGGACAGGAACGTGGCGATCGCGACCGCGGCCAGCACCCACGTCAGCATCCGGTTGCCGAACTCGATCGCGCCGTGCAGCCCGAGCGCCGCGTGGGGGACGTAGGACTGCTCCGTGCAGCGCGGCCAGGTCGGGCAGCCGAGCCCGGAGTCGGTCAGGCGCACGGCGCCGCCGGTGACGACGATGCCGATGTTGGCCACGAGGCTGGCCACGGCGAGCGGCCAGGCGAGGCGGTGCAGTCGGGCGAGTGCGGGCATGTCTATTCCCAACGGAAGGTGCGGGCGGTGAGGAACGTCCCGAGGACTCCCCACACCACGAGGATGACGATGGCAGGGCCGTCGAGCCGGGCGTCGACGAGCGCGGCGCGCATCGCGTCGCCGAGCGCGGCGGACGGCAACCAGCCGATGACGCCCGACGCTGCGCCGTACGACGAGGTCGGCAGCACCACCCCGCCGCCCGCCATCAGCAGCAGGTACACGAGGTTGGCCAGTGCCAGCGTCGCCTCGGCGCGCAGCACCCCGGCGACGAGGAGACCGAGGGACGCGAAGGCCCAGGTGCCGGCCGCGAGGGCCAGTGCGGTGGCGCCGATCGAGATCGGTGGGTGGTCCGGCGCGGGCCTCCAGCCGAGCAGCACGCCGACCACGACGAGCACGACGAACTGGAGTGCCACGACGTTGAGCA
>NZ_JANPEO010000332.1:0-1710 GCF_031422975.1 Nocardioides sp.
CCGTATCCCCGCCGGCACGCCGGTGAACCTGTTCGCAAGCCTCGACGCGAACCGCTCCGACGTCAAACGCGGGCGATGTTTGGACGTCGCCCGCGACCGGGGTGGACAGGCCCGGCAACGCGCTGGCCGGACCCCTCGGCCTGGTGGCGTTCAACGCCCGAGCCGACGAGCTGGCTGCGGCGTACGGCGAGAAGTTCCGCCCCTCGGACTACCTCCGTGGCCTCGCTGAGCGCGGGGAGTCGTTCCCCGCCTGAGGTTCGTGCCTCGTCTCATGTAACACGCTGTCCGGTGCTCTTCCACGTCGTTGCAACGTCGCGGTAGTGCATCGGACAGCGTGTTACATGAGCAGCCCTGTCCCGGAGTCGCCGAATCCGCCACGGCGCGAACGAGGCTCAGGGAGGATGGTCCGGTGACCCCCGTGATCGACGTCCGCGACCTCCACGTGCGCTTCGGTGAGGTGGAGGCCGTCGCCGGCATCGACCTGGCCGCCGACTCCGGCCGCGCGACGGCGCTGCTCGGGCGCAACGGCGCGGGCAAGTCGACGACGATGAAGGTGCTGGCGGGCGTCGTACCCCCCACGTCCGGGATCGTGCTGGTCGCCGGCCACGACGTCGCCACGGACCCGCTCGCGGTCAAGCGGGTCGTGGGCTACTGCCCCGACGTCGGCGGACTGGTGCCGCGGGCCACGCCGTGGGAGCACCTCCAGCTGACGGCCCGACTGCGCCGGATGTCCGAGTGGGAGGCCCGCGGTCGCGACCTGCTGGAGCGCTTCGAGCTGGGCGATGTCGCCCACCGGGTGGTCGGTGGCTTCAGCCACGGCATGGGTCGTCGCCTCAGCGTCGTCCTTGCGGTGCTGCACGAGCCCAGCGTCCTGCTGCTCGACGAACCCTTCGACGGCGTCGACCCGATCGGGGTCGAGGCCACCCTCGAGGTGATCGCCGACGCGCGTGCCAGCGGTGCCTGCATCCTGCTGTCCACCCACCTGCGCGACCTGGCCCTGGCCGCGTGCGGCTCCGCGATCGTGCTCCGCGGCGGCTCCAGCGTCGCCGAGATGGACGCCGCCGAGCTCACCACCGAGGCCTACCGTGCGCTCCTGGACTGACCCCTGGCTCAGCGCCTGGATGGGGTCTGCCGCCGATCTCGGTCACCTGCTTCGCTTCCGGTCCCAGACCGTACGCCGCCCGCGAGTCGCCGCAGTGGCCGTGATCGCCGTCGTCGTGGTGACGCTGGTGACGGCCGTGGCGCCGGCCTGGGTGACCGGCATCCCGCCCGACCGACTGCGCCAGATCGAGGACCTGCTCCCGGCCGCGCTGGCCGGCTTCCTCCTGCTCGCCGTCGGCTCCTCGATGGGCGGTGGCGGTGGTCGCGAGCTGCTGCCCCGCGATCAGGCCGCGATCCATCCGATCGGGCCGATCACCGAGCACCTGGGCGCGCTCGTGCTCGCCCCGCTCAATGTCGCGTGGCTGCTGCAGGCCTGGACGTTGCTCGCCGTGACTGCCGTCACCGTCGGCCGCGACGGGCTGTTCGGCGCCCAGATCGTGGTCCTGCTCTGGTTGTTGATCGCCACGGCGACGGCCCAGGTGGTCGGCTGGTCGGTCGAGGGAGTTCGCCGCACCCGTCATGGGGTGATCCTGGTCCGCACCGTCGCCGTCGTGCTGGCGCTGTCGCTTCTCGTCGGGCAGCTGGCCGGCGCGCTGGGCGACGTGGCCG
>NZ_JANPEO010000333.1:0-8642 GCF_031422975.1 Nocardioides sp.
TGCTCCACCAGCCAGCCGCAGAGTCGGAGCACGGGCGGCAGCCCGCTGTGCACCAGCGACCGCTCTCCCCAGAACTCCCGCACACCGTCACGCAGCAGCGTCCACCACTCGTCCGACGCGCCGGGGATCTCGAGGAAGTAGCGCCACAGGTCGCCGGCGAGCACGCGATCGACGAACACGGACTCGACGGACTCGTCGCCCGCCGAGTGCACTGCGGCGTACGACATCCGCTTGGTCTCCCAGCGGTCGGCGAGGTCGCGCACGGAGTTGCGCTGCTGGGTGATCGACGAGCCGTCGTCGCGGATTCGCCAGTGGTAGACGACGTCGGGGAGCACGTCGAAGGTGCCGGCCATGAAGGCACGCGTGGTCGTCGGCTGGTCCTCATAACGGATGCCCTCGGGCCAGGTGAGGCCTGCGGCGTCCCAGAACGAGCGGGTGAAGACCTTGTTCCAGGCGAAGACGTCACCGAGGATCTCCGGCCGGTCCCCGATCCGCAGCCCGAGGGCGCGCGAGTGCAGGCGCCTCATCCACGGCGGCTCGTGCAGGCCGCCGGTCTCCCAACGCAGGATCGAGCCGGTGACGAAGTCGGAGCCCGACTCCCGCAGGGTGGCGACGAGCACCGTCAGCGCGTCGGGGGCAAGCACGTCGTCGGAGTCCACGAAGGTCAGCAACGCCCCGGTGGCATGGCGCACGCCGACGTTGCGCGCCGAGCCGAGTCCACCGTTCTCGACACGCACGACCCGGATCCGCGGGTCTCGTCGGGCGTATGCCTCGGCGATCTCGCCGCACCGGTCCGGCGACCCGTCGTCGACGACGATCGCCTCCCACGTGCGCCAGGTCTGGGCGAGCAGCGAGTCGAGGCAGGCGGGGAGATAGGTCTCGACGGCGTAGGCAGGCACGACGACCGAGACCAGGGGGTCGGCCGCTGGTTGGTCTGATCGCCACGGCAGCCTCATGGCGGCAGGCTATCGGTGGACCCATCGGCGGTAGGCTCCCCGACCGTGACGGCGATCGATGAGATGAACCCCGAAGGCGTCCCGCGGAAGGTTCTCTTCGTCGCGGGTGCCGGCCGAAGTGGCACCTCCACGATGGCGGGCATCGCCAGCAAGCTCGGCATGCACGTGCCGCTCCCCGAGGTGCCGGCCGACGCTTCCAACCCGCGCGGCTTCTCCGAGCCGCAGTGGGCCGTCGACCTCCACGACCGGCTGCTCAAGGAGGCCGGCGTCCAGGTGAGCGACGCGCGACCGGGTGCGTGGTTCGAGACGGGCCGCATCTCCACGCGAGAGCCCGCCCGGATCCGGGTCGCGGACTGGCTCGAGCCGCACTTCGACGTACACCCCGAGCTCGTCGTGAAGGACCCGCGACTGAGCTGGTTCCTGGGTCTGTGGCGGGTGGCCGCGATCCGTACCGGGGCCAAGCCCGTGTTCGTGACGATGCTGCGCCCGCCGGCCGAGGTCGTGGGCAGCAAGCAGAAGTACTACGCCAACAAGCTCGGCTCCTCCCACCTCGCCGCGAGCTGGCTCAACATGCTGCTCCACACCGAGCGTGCGACGCGCGACGAGGCGGGGTCGGCGCGGGTCTTCGTGCGCTACGAGGACCTCCTGACCGACTGGGTCAAGACGACGATGCACGTCGGTCACACGCTGGAGCTGCAGTCGATCATCCACACGCGCAGCGACCTGATCCGCGAGGTGCACCGCTTCATCGACCCGTCGCTGCGCCGGGTGTCCTCCTCGTTGGAGGACCTGGCTCTCCCGCCGCGACTGCATGAGCTGACCGGCCAGACGTGGGAGGAGCTCAACAAGCTCGCGGATCCCGAGGGCGACGTCACCGAGGTCCACGCCACCCTCGACGAGCTGCGCGACGCCTACACCGACCTCTACGAGGAGGCCGAGGCGATCAGCAAGTCGTCGGTCGTCGCTGCCCGCATCGCCGGCGCCCGCGCGGCCGCCGACACCGAGCCGCCGGAGTCGACCGGGCTGGCCGACAAGATCCCGCACGACCTCCGCGCGAAGATCCCGCCGTCCGTACGGCGCGGCGTGCGCAGGGCGCTCGGCCGCGAGCGAGCCGCGGAGCCGTCGACGGGGGAGCAGTGAGCGTCCCGATCGGCGGCGGCCTCGGGCTGACCAACATCGAGGGACACACCGACTTCGACATCGTGTGGCCCTGGAACCAGGGGCCGCTGCGACGTGGGGCGACCGCCGTACTCCGGGTCAAGAACGAAGCGGAATCGATGAGGTTCGTGCTGCCGCCGCTCCTGCGGGCGTGCGACCACGTCCTGCTGGTGGACAACAAGTCGAGCGACGGGACGGGTGAGGCGGCGGTGGCCGTCGCGCAGGCGCACGGCCTGGCGGCGAAGTTCACCGTGAAGGAGTACCCCTTCGACGTTGCCCGCGCCGGCGCCGAGCACCTCGCGGTGCCCGAGCGCAGCGTCCATTCGCTGGCCTACTTCTACAACTGGTGCTTCTCCCACGTCCGTACCCGCTACTCGTGGAAGTGGGACGGCGACATGGTCCTCACCACCGAGGGCGAGGTGTCGATGGCCGATCTCTGCTGGCAGGTGGGGACGGTCGATGCCGTCATCCGCTTCCCGCGCCACGGCCTCTACGTGGAGTCCGACACGCGCGCCTTCCTCGACCTCGGGCTGCGCAACATCGAGGAGTGGGGCTTCCCGATGACCCCCGACTTCGTCTACTCCAAGGCGCCCGAGTGGGAGATCCGGACGACGCCTGACGAGATCCGGCAGTTCGCGCTGCCGCAGGGACTGGTCGTGGAGCTGAAGTATCTCGACGGCGACGAGTTCGCCCACTGGACCGACCCGGAGTCGTTCGCGACCAGCGTGCGCAACCGTCGCAAGCGCCGTGAGTGGCTGGTGTTCAACGCCCTCAACAACGGCGAGATCCCCGAGGGCGTCACCGAGATCAACGCTCCCGAGGGGGAGCACGTGATCGACTACGTGACCCACACCTGGCTGCCGCGCGCCCCGCGCCCGTTCGTGGTGGACGACCCGGACCACGCGAAGTTGCACCTGCGCGCCTGACGTCGGGTGTCGCCTGGGTGGTCGTCGGGGTACGCGCCCGGCGTCCCGAGATGTCGGATACGTCACGTTCGCTTCCTGTTCACACGGCGCAGCGAGGCGGCGTACGCTCCGGGGGCAAGAGATCGAGCACCGAGTCTGGTACCCACACCGGCCCCGCCAGGGGTGGTCGGAGGGACTGGAACGAAAGGGTTCGCACATGACTCAGTTCCGTGTGGGTGTGGTTGGCGCAGGCCGCGTCGGCGCCGTCCTCGCCGCCGCGCTGCGCACCGCGGGCCACGAGATCGTGGCCGCCGCCGGTGAGTCCGACGCCTCGCGTGGGCGTATCGACGCCCTCATCGCGGGCACTCCGGTGGTCAAGCCCAGCGACGCCGCCCGCGCCGCCGACCTGCTGCTCCTCACCGTCCCCGACGACATGCTGGCCAACGTCGTCGCGATGCTGAGTGCGAGCGGAGCGATCCACGAGGGTCAGTACGTCGTCCACACGAGCGGCGCCCATGGACTCGCCGTCCTGGCTGATGCTGCCGCCGTGGGCGCGCGCCCCATCGCCCTGCACCCGGCGATGACCTTCACCGGCACCGCCGTCGACCTGCCGCGACTGCGCGATGCCATCTTCGGCGTCACCGCGGGCGAGGACGAGCGGGCCGTCACCGAGCAGCTCGTCGCCGACCTCGGCGGTCGGGCCATGTGGGTCGCGGAGGACAAGCGCACGCTCTACCACGCGGGTCTGGCCCATGGCGCCAACCATCTCGTCACCTTGGTGACCCAGGCGATGGAGATGCTGTCGGCGGCCGGTGGCGACAACCCGGCCGACACCCTTCGCCCGCTGCTCAACGCGGCGCTCGACAACGCGCTCGCCCAGGGCGATGCAGCCCTCACCGGACCGATGGCCCGTGGTGACGTCGAGACCGTCCGCGCCCACCTCGTCGAGATCACCGCCAATGCCCCCGAGACCGTCGCGTCCTATCTCGCGTTGGCCCGCGCCACCCTCGACCGCGTCGTCACCGACGGTCGCCTGCTCCCGATCCGGGCCCGCAAGATGAGCCAGGTCCTGGACGCCGCCGATCCCGCGAAGGCCGAGCGCACTGCTCCTCGCCGTACCCGCAACCGGAGCTCGTGGGCGTGAGCGAGGGCCCCACCCTCGCGAACACCCGCGAGGAGCTGTCCGGCCTGCTTGCCTCCGCCCGGCGCGAGGGGCGGCGCATCGGCTTCGTGCCGACGATGGGTGCGCTGCACGAGGGTCACGCCAGCCTGGTGCGCGAGGCCGCGCGGCACGCCGACCTGGTCGTCGTCAGCATCTTCGTCAATCCGATGCAGTTCTCCCCGACCGAGGACCTCGACCGCTACCCGCGGACGCTGCCCGACGACCTCGCACTGTGTGGCGCCAACGGGGTCGCGGTGGTGTTCGCCCCGGCCGTCGAGGAGATGTACGCCGGCGGCTTCAGCCACGACCGCGTGCGCGACGGCGTCACGGTCCACCCCGGCACGCTCGCCACGATCCTCGACGGGGAGTCCCGCCCGGGTCACTTCGACGGCGTGCTCACCGTCGTCGCCAAGCTCTTCGGCCTGGTCCAGCCCGACGTCGCCGTCTTCGGGCAGAAGGACTACCAACAGCTCGCGCTCATCCGAGCCATGGTGCGCGACCTGTGCCTACCGGTCGAGATCGTCGGCGCCGAGACGACGCGCGAGCCCGACGGCTTGGCCATGTCGAGCCGCAACCGCTACCTCGATCCCGCGCAGCGAGCCGCCGCAACCGTCCTGCACCGTGCCCTGTGCGCGGCGCAGGTGCGGGCGGCGTACGGCGTCGCGTCAGCGCGCTGGGCGGCGATGAGCGTGCTCAGGGCCGAGCCGCAGATCGAGCTCGACTACCTCGCCCTCACCGGCGCCGACCTGGGCGAGCCGCCGGAGAACGGCGAGGGCCGCATCCTGGTCGCCGCCCGGCTCGGGAGCACGAGGCTCATCGACAACCTGCCCATCCACTTCTCGACACCGTCACTCACCGCACCGGCGGGCTCGACCACAGAAGAAGGAGGCAGCTGATGCTGCGCACGATGATGAAGTCCAAGATCCACCGGGCGACCGTGACCCAGGCGGACCTCCACTACGTCGGGTCGGTGACCGTGGACGAGGACCTTCTCGATGCCGCAGATCTGCTGCCCGGCGAGCTGGTGCACATCGTCGACGTCACCAACGGCGCCCGGCTCGAGACCTACACGATCGCCGGCGAACGCGGCTCGGGCGTCATCGGCATCAATGGGGCGGCTGCTCGCCTGGTGCATCCGGGCGACACCGTCATCCTCATCGCCTACGGGCAGATGGAGACCGCTGAGGCCAAGGACCACCAGCCTGCCGTCGTCTTCGTCGATGCCGACAACTCGGTGTTGGCCACCGGCTTCGACCCGGCCGAGACCTTCGGCGATCCGTCGCTGACCCGCGGCGACTCCCTCGCCCGCTAGCCTGCCCGAATGACTGCTTCCTCGGCCGGGATCCCGCAGCGACTGACGGCGCCCGAGCCCGGATGGACGACGCGGGCGGACGTCGTGGTGATCGGTTCCGGGATCGCCGGGTTGACTGCCGCGCTGCGGATCCACGCCGCGGATCGGAGCCTCAAGCTCCTGGTCGTCACCAAGGACGTCCTCAACGCCGGCTCGACCCAGTGGGCGCAGGGCGGGATCGCCGCGGCGCTCGGCCCGGGGGACACCCCCGAGCAGCACCTCCACGACACCCTTGTGGCCGGCGCCGGGGCGTGTGACGTCGAAGCAGTGCGCGTGCTCGTGACCGAGGGACCGGACGCCGTACGCGAGCTCATCGCCCTCGGCACCGAGTTCGACCACCACGAGGGCGAGCTGTCGCTGACCCGCGAGGGTGGTCACCACCGTGACCGGATCGCGCACGCCGGCGGCGACGCGACCGGCGCCGAGATCCAGCGCGCCCTGATCGCCGCGATCGAGCGCACCCCTGAGATCGAGGTGATCCAGCACGCCCTGGCCGTCGACCTGTTGCTGTGCGACGACGGTGGCGTCGCCGGCGTGACCCTGCACGTGCTCGGCGAGGGCCAGCGCGACGGCGTCGGTGCAGCCCACTGCCGCGCGATCGTGCTGGCGAGCGGCGGCCTCGGTCAGGTGTTCTCGCAGTCGACCAACCCGAGTGTCTCGACCGGGGACGGCATGGCCATCGCGCTGCGTGCGGGGGCGATCCTGCGCGACCTCGAGTTCGTGCAGTTCCACCCCACGGTGATGTATCTCGGCCCGGACTCCCAGGGCCAGCAGCCGCTGATCTCCGAGGCGGTCCGCGGCGAGGGCGCCTTCCTAGTCGACTTCGAGGGCAACCGGTTCATGCGGGGCCAGCACGAGCTCGCCGACCTCGCCCCCCGCGACGTGGTCGCCAAGGCGATCACCCGCCGGATGCTGGAGACGGAGCAGCCGCACATGTGGCTCGACGCCCGCCACCTCGGCGCGGAGTTCTGGGAGAAGCGCTTCCCGACCATCCTCGCGGTCTGCCGCCGACACGGCGTCGACCCGACAACCGAGCTGATTCCCGTCGCTCCCGCGCAGCATTACGCGTCCGGCGGAGTGGCCACCGACCTCGACGGGCGCTCCAGCGTGCCGGGCCTCTATGCCACCGGCGAGGTCGCGTGCAGCGGCGTGCACGGCGCCAACCGCCTCGCCTCCAACTCGCTGCTCGAAGGACTCGTCTTCTCCCGTCGGATCGCCGAGGTGCTGCCGGGCGAGCTCCGCGAGTGGGCGGCACCGGCGCAGGACGCCCGACCGGCCGGCCTCATCGACTGGAACCAACGCGTCGACCTGCAGCACATGATGACCACCCGGGTCGGTGTCCTGCGCGCCGCCGACGGCATCACCGAGGCCATCGCGTGGCTGCAGGCGCGTGACCCCGGCAGCGAGGCGGTCCCCGGAGTCGACGGTTGGGAGACGACCAACCTGCACGTCATCAGCAGCGCGCTCGCCCGAGCCGCCCTGCGCCGCGAGGAGACCCGCGGATCGCACTGGCGCGAGGACTTCCCCGAGCGCGACGACGTGACGCAGGCCGGCCACATCGACACCCGCCTCGTCGGCGGTCAGCTGGCGCAGGACTTCCGGCCCGCTGCGTCGACCGATCCCTCGACCGTTGGAGGTCCCGCATGACCCGCACGTCGTTCGCCGCACTGCCGGCCGACCTCCTGCGCGAGATCGCTGACGCGGGACTCGACCCGGAGGCGATCCACGCCGACATCGTCCGCGCCCTCGAGGAGGACCTGCCCGGCGGATCCGACGACGCGACGAGCGCGGCCACCATCGCAGTCGGGGCCCGTGGCCGGGCCGACTTCGCGGCCCGCGAGCCCGGCGTCGTGGCCGGCCTGGCGATCGCGGCCATGGTGTTCGGCTGCGTCATGGGTGATGACGTCGAGATCACCGACCGGCTCGCCGACGGCTCTCGGGTCGCGGCCGGCGACGTGGTCATGCGCGTCGCCGGGCCGACCCGGGGCCTGCTGACCGCGGAGCGCACCGCCCTCAACTTCGACTGCCACCTCTCGGGTGTCGCCACGGCGACCGACCGCTGGGTGGAGGCGCTCGCGGGCACCGGCGCGAAGGTCCTCGACACCCGCAAGACCCTCCCCGGCTGGCGGGCGCTGCAGAAGTACGCCGTCCGCTGCGGAGGCGGGGTCAACCATCGCTTCTCGCTGTCCGACATGGCGATGGTCAAGGACAACCACGTGATCGCCGCCGGGGGCGTCGTGCCGGCGCTCGAGGCCGTACGTGCGGCCTACCCGGATCTTCCGATCGAGGTCGAGGTGACCGACCTCGGTCAGCTGCGTGAGCTCCTCGAGGCCGGCTGCGACCGCATCCTGCTGGACAACATGCCCACGGCGATGATGGCCGAGGCGGTCGCTATCACTGCCGGGCAAGCGGTGCTGGAGGCCTCGGGAGGTCTGAGCATCGAGCGGGCGCGCGAGGTGGGTCGGACCGGCGTCGACTTCATCTCCGTCGGTGCGCTGACGCATTCGGTCAAGGTGTTCGACATCGGCATGGACCTGATGGATCAATGACGCTCCTCGCCGCCGACATCGGCAACTCCGACACCGTCCTGGGCCTTCTGGAGGGCGAGGAAGTCGTCGCGCACTGGCGGGTCTCCACCGACGACCGGAGGACGTCGGATGAATGGGCCGTGCTCGTCCGCGGACTCCTCGCCGAGTCGGGCCGGGTCGTGGACGCGATTGCCGTGTGCTCGACCGTGCCGGCAGTCCTGCACGAATGGCGTGACATGCTCGGGCGGCATTTCGAGGGCGTACGCAGCGTTGTCGTCGAGCCCGGTGTGCGAACGGGGGTTCCGGTCCTGATGGACAATCCACGCGAAGTCGGTGCCGATCGAATCATCAATGCCCTGGCCGCGGCCAGTGAATTCGGCGGCCCGGCGATCGTCGTGGACTTCGGCGGCACGGCGACGACGTTCGACGTGGTGAGTGCGACGGGGCAGTACGTCGGTGGCGCCATCGCCCCCGGCATCGAGATCTCCCTCGAGGCCCTCGGACGACGCGGGGCCCAGCTCCGCAAGGTCGAGCTCCAGCGCCCGCGCTCGGTGATCGCGAAGAACACCGTCGAGGCCCTGC
>NZ_JANPEO010000334.1:0-6239 GCF_031422975.1 Nocardioides sp.
GCCGACCACGTCGCCGGGGGCGACGGTCAGGTCCAGGGACTCGAACAGGGTGCGGTGTCCGTGGCCGCCGGCCAGGTCCTTCGCTACCAGGGTGCCACTCACCGGCCCAGCGTAGGTGGGCCGGTCGCGGTCGCCGTACACGCCCACCCACCGGGCGAGAGCCGTGACCAGGTCTGAGGATGACCGCCGAGGGGCTGTCAGGGCCGTTTGCTTTGATGGCGACATGACCAACTCGCTGCTGAGCCCGTCGACCCTGCCCTTCGACCTGCCCGACTACGCCAACCTGCGTGACGCGGACTTCCGCGAGGCGATCGAGCAGGGCATGGCAGCTCACCTGCTCGAGCTCGATGCGATCGCCGGCGAGACCGGGCCGGCGACTGTCGCAGGCGTCCTCGAGGCATGGGAGCGGAGCGGCAGCCTCCTCACCCGCGCGATGAACGCGTTCTGGGTCGCGAAGGCCGCCGACACCAACGACGAGCGCGACGCGATCGAGGAGGACATCGCGCCCAGGCTGGCCCAGCACCAGGACGCGATCCTGCTCAACGCCTCGCTCTACGCACGGCTGACCCAGCTGCGCGATGGCCGCGACCGCGGCGAGGTCACCCTGGACGCACAGGAGGCGCACCTGCTCAGCGAGCGGCTCAAGGACTTCGAGCGCGGCGGTATCGCGCTGCCCGAGGACCAGCAGGCGCGACTGCGCGAGCTCAACACCGAGCTCGCGACCCTGTCCACCAGGTTCGACCAGCTGCTCGTGGCCGGTCGCAACGCCGCCAGCGTGCTGATCACCGACCAGGCCGAGCTCGACGGGCTCGACGAGGGCGAGAAGGCCGCGGCGAAGGAAGCCGCCGAGGAGGCGGGCCAGCACGGCTGGCTGCTGACGATCACCAACACCACCGGCCAGCCCGTCCTCGCCGCCCTGAGCAACCGGACGGTCCGCGAGCGCGTCTGGAGGGCCAGCGCCGAGCGCGGGTTGTCCGCCGGCGAGCACGACACGCGCGCCGTACTCCTCACCATGGCCAGGCTGCGCGACGAGCGCGCCCGTCTCCTCGGCTACCCGCACCACGCGGCATACGCCGCCGAGGACGGCTGCGCCCGCAGCACCGACGCGGTCAACCAGATCCTCGGGCGTCTCGGTCCCGCCGCCTATGACCTCGTCCGGGCCCGCGGCGAGCAGCTCCAGGCCCACCTGCAGATGCTCGAGCCGGGGGCCACGCTGGCCGCCTGGGACTGGGCGTACGTCGACAGCCAGCTCCGTCAGCACGACGCCGAGCTCGACCAGGGCGCCCTGCGGCCCTACCTCGAGTTCGACCGCGTCCTGACCGACGGCGTGTTCGCCGCCGCGACCGCGCTCTACGGCATCACCTTCCACCGGCGCGAGGACCTCGTCGGCTACACCCCCGACGCCCGCGTCTACGAGGTGCGCGAGGAGAACGGCGACCACCTCGGCGTCGCCGTGATCGACCCCTACACGCGCCCCACCAAGCAGGGTGGCGCCTGGATGACGAGCATCGTCGACCAGAGCCACCTCCTGGCCGCCTCGCCGGTCGTGACCAACACCTGCAACTTCGCACCGCCGGCTCCCGGCAGCCCGAGCCTGCTGTCGTGGGACAACGTGATCACGTTGTTCCACGAGTTCGGCCACGACCTGCACGGCCTGCTCTCCGACGTCCGCTTCCCCAGTCGCAGCGGCACGTCGGTGCCCCGAGACTTCGTCGAGTTCCCCAGCCAGGTCAACGAGATCTGGGCCCGAGAGCCCAGCCTGCTGGCGGCCTACGCGCGACACCACGAGACCGGCGCCCCCCTGCCGGCGGACATGCTCGCGCAGCTGCTGGACACCTCCGGCAAGGAGACCTACCGCTACGCCGAGCTGCTGAGCGCGATGATCCTGGACCAGGCGTGGTACCAGACCCCGGCCGCCGACCTGCCGACCGATCCCGAGGGCGTCGAGGCCTTCGAGCTCGCGGCGCTGGACAAGGCCGGGGTCGGCTACGCGCCGGTGCCGCCGCGCTACCGGTCGACGTACTTCCACCACATCTTCGGTGGCGGCTACTCCGCGGCCTACTACTCCTACCTGTGGTCGGAGATCATGGACGCCGACACGGTCGCGTGGTTCGTCGCCCAGGGCGGCATGACCCGCGCGGCCGGCGAGCACTTCCGGCGCGCCCTGCTGGGCGCGGGCGGATCGGCCGACGCGATGGAGTCCTACCGCACCTTCCGTGGTGGAGACCCGGACCTCGCCCACCTGCTCGAGCGGATCGGTGCCGCGTAGCGCACCGGGTGGCTACAACGAGCGGAGCCGGTGCCACGCGAGGCTCGCACCGGCCCGCACGGACCGCGGCGCGGGCAGCCGATCGAACAACGGCGCCCGTTGCCGGGTCCAGTCGGGATCACTCGGCAACGGACCCTCCAGGCCGACCCCGGCCACGGCCCGCTGCATCGCCGCCCGCACCGTCGTGAGCGGCTCCCCGGAGGCCGGCGTCCAGGTTGCCTCCGGCCGGCAGACCATGTCATGGCGGAGCGAGGCCACCAGCGCGGTGACGGTCCAGAACGGAGCCTGCACCAGACTGGCCGTGCCGGCTGCGACCAACGGCGCGGGGGCCAGCAACACCGGTATCCGTACGCGCAGCAGTCGAGCGGCCCGGCTGTAGGCGGCGAGCAGCCGCGGATAGCGCAGGACATCGGGGCCTCCGATGTCGACCGTGCCGCTCAGCGCTGAGTCGGGCGCGAAGGCCTCGACCAGCGCGCGCACGGCGTCGGTGACCGCGATCGGCTGGATCCTCGAGCGCAGCCACCACGGCACCGGCTGGACGACCAGCAGCGAGGCGAGCTGGCGGATCACCTCGAACGACGTCGAGCCGGCGCCGATGATCACGCCGGCGCGCAGGGCGACGGTGGACGCGGAGGAGCGCAACAGCTCCTCCTCGACCTCGAGGCGGGAGGCGATGTGGGGCGAGAGCTCGTCGCGGGGCACGTCCGGGACGAGCCCGCTGAGGTAGACCAGTCGCGTCACCGAAGCGGCATCGACACCTCGCCGGACGACCTCGGCACCCAGCAGGTCCGGGCCCGAGAACCCGCGCCTGCTCAGCGAGTGCACGAGGTAGCAGACGGCGTCGACATCGACGAGTGCTGCCTCCACGTCGGCGGTCGAGGTCACGTCGCAGCGCATCCAGTCGACCGACGACCCCCAGTCGAAGCGTGACGGCGAGGGGTCCGAGGACGACGCCGCGACAACGACATGGCCCTCGTCGAGGAGGGCAGGGATCAGCCGGGAGCCGACATAGCCGGTGGCGCCGAGCACGAGGATCCGCATGTCACTCCCCCAGGTGGCGCAGCATGTTGGCCGAGAAGCGCCGGCCCATGGCTGCGACGATGCCGTGCATCACGGTCTCCACGGCGATCCGCGACAGCCTCGGCAGCGGCAGGTCGCACCAGATCTCGAGGTCGATCGCGACCCGGGTGCCCGTGCCGGCGGACGTCAGCTCGTAGTGGCCCTCGACGCCGGTGCGTTCGTGGGTCTGTGCCGAGTCGTGCGCGAAGCCGATGAGGGTGGGTTCGTCGAACGTCATCACCTCGGTGAAGGTGGGCGTGATCGTCGCGCTCATCACCGGGATCCGGGTCAGGTGCCAGGTCCAGCGCTCGCCGTCCACGTCGATGTGCCTGAGGTAGGGCGTGAGGACGGGCAACAGCTCCGGGTCGGTCAGGACGTGCCACACGCGCTCGGGCGCGGAGTGCAGTGTCGCCTGGGACCGGGTGCGGGCGCGGAATCGATTCACGTGGCAGAGCCTAGGGATCAGCCGGTTATGCGCCGTAGACCGGCTCCGGCTCGGCGCCCTCGGCAGCCATCGCGCGCACCGCGTCACCCACTTCGCCGGCCTGCCAGCGACGGCCGAGGTCGCGCGACGCCCCGTGTCGCCAGCCGTCCTCGAGGGTGAGCTTCCCGCCCTCGATCTCGAGCACCCGCCCGGTCAGCTCGCAGTCCACCGACGACAGCCAGGCGACGATCGGCGAGTTG
Organism: Nocardioides sp.; assembly: GCF_031422975.1. Taxonomy (GTDB): domain Bacteria; phylum Actinomycetota; class Actinomycetes; order Propionibacteriales; family Nocardioidaceae; genus Nocardioides. The sequence goes on from NZ_JANPEO010000334.1 coordinate 4,013, forward strand.
TCCTCCGGCTCCGGCAGCCTGGCGTCGAAGACGCCCTCGGTCATCCGGGTCCGCGCGACCGGCGCGATCGCGTTGACCGCCACGCCGACGCGGGCCAGCTCGGCGGCGGCCACCAGGGTCAGGCCCACGATCCCGGCCTTGGCCGCAGCGTAGGCCGCCTGCCCGATCGAACCCTGCAGCCCGGCGCCGGACGAGGTGTTGATGACGCGGGCCACGCGCTGGCGCTCGGACTTCGACTCGAGCCGCCAGTACGCCGCGGCGTGCCGCAGCGGCGCGAAGTGTCCCTTCAGGTGCACCCGGATCACCGCGTCCCACTCGTCCTCGGTGGCGTTGACGAGCATCCGGTCCCGCACGAAGCCGGCATTGTTGATGAGGATGTCGAGCCCACCGAAGGTGTCGATCGCCTGGGTGATCAGCTCGGCGGCCTGCGCGAAGTCGGCCACGTCGGCGCCGTTGGCGACCGCCTCGCCGCCCATGGCCAGGATCTCCGCGACCACCTCATCGGCCGGCGAGTCCTGCTTCTCCCCCGCCAGCGAGACACCGAGGTCGTTGACGACCACCGTCGCGCCCTGCCGCGCGAGCTCGAGCGCGTGGGCGCGGCCGATGCCCCGGCCGGCTCCGGTGACGATGGCGATGCGGCCCTCGAGGAGTCTCATGCGAGCCCCTTGCCGAGGTGGTCGAGGACGTGGGAGAAGATCGGCGGCTCGCCGCCACCGTGGCACTCGATCGTGGCGCCGGAGACGTAGGACGCCAGGTCGCTGGCGAGGAAGACGGCGACGTTGCCGACCTCGTCCGGTCGGGCCATCCGGCCGAGCGGGATGGTGGCCTCGATCGCGGCCACCGTCTCGTCCCCGCCGTAGTGGTCGGCGGTCCGCGACGTCCGGCAGAGCCCGACGCTGATCGCGTTCATCCGCACCCGCGGCGCCCACTCGACCGCCAGGGAGCGGGTCAGCGAGTCGAGGCCGGCCTTCGCCGCGCCGTACGCCGCGGTGCCGGGCGAGGGACGCAGCGCACTGATCGACGACACGTTGACGATCGAGCCGCCGGACTCCTGGGACTGCATGACCGCGTTGGCGGCCTGCGCCATCAGCAACGGGGCGCTCAGGTTGAGCCCGAGGATCTTGTCGTGGAGGTTCGAGGAGGCGTCGGCAGCCAGGGCGTACGGCGACCCGCCGGCGATGTTCACGAGCACAACGAGGCGTCCGTGGGCCGCGACGAACCTCGCCACCAGGGCCTTCACCGCAGCCGGGTCACGCACGTCGCACTGCAGATGGGTCGTGCCGGGCGCGGGCACCGCCACCTCCGACCGGGCACAGGTGATCACGACGGCGCCGGCGTCGGCGAACCGGGCGGCGATGCCGGCTCCGATGCCCCGGGTGCCGCCGGTGACGAGCACCACGCGGTCGGACAGGTCGAGGGAGAGGCTCACGCCGCCACCCTACCAAGCAATTGCTTGGTAGGGTGGCGCCATGATCTCCTCCGACCTGCGCGACGACGGCATCCGCGTGATCACCATGGCCGCGCCGCCGGTCAACGCCCTCACCGTGCAGGGCTGGTTCGACGTGGCGGCCGCGCTCGACGAGGCCAGCGCCGACGCCGCGACCAAGGTGGTGATCCTGCGCGCCGAGGGCAAGGGCTACAACGCCGGCGTGGACATCAAGCAGATGCAGGACAGCGAGGGCTTCGATGCCCTCATCGGTGCCAACAAGGGCTGCTTCGCCGCCTTCAAGGCGGTCTACGAGTGCTCGGTGCCCGTGATCGCCGCGGTCCACGGCTTCTGCCTCGGCGGCGGTGTCGGCCTCGTCGGCAACGCCGACATCGTGATCGCCAGTGACGACGCCTACTTCGGCGTGCCGGAGGTGAAGCAGGGTGCGCTCGGTGCGGCCACCCACCTGGCGCGCCTGGTCCCCCAGCACCTCATGCGCACGCTCTACTTCACGGCGCGCACGATCGCGGCCGGCGAGCTGGTCCAGCACGGCTCCGTCTACGAGGTGGTCCCGCGTGAGCGCCTCGACGACGCCGCGCTCGCCCTCGCCGCCGACATCGCCGACAAGGACACCCGGGTCATCCGGGCCGCCAAGGAAGCGCTCAACGGGATCGACCCGGTCGACGTGAACAAGAGCTATCGCTTCGAGCAGGGCTTCACCATGGAGCTCAACCTCATGGGCGTCAGCGACGAGCTGCGCGACACGTTCGTGCATCGGCACGGCGCGAGCACCGACCGGGT
>NZ_JANPEO010000335.1:0-3921 GCF_031422975.1 Nocardioides sp.
CGGCTCGACATCGCCTTCGAGGAGGGACCACCCGTGCCCGACCGACTCAGCGGCGGGCCGGCTGCCCGACCGGACATGGCTGCCTGGGCGGCGGCAGCGATCTGCGCGGGAGTGCTCGCCCTGTGTGCCGCGATCGTTGTCGGCGTCCTGCTCTAGCCTCGAGATCATGAGCATCAAGATCGGCGCGCACGTCGACCAGGCCGACCCGATCGCGCAGGCGCAGGCGCGGCAGGTGCCGCTCGTGCAGTTCTTCCTCGGCGATCCACAGGGCTACCGCGGCCCCGACGTGGCCTACCCCGGCGGCGCGATCGCACTGAGGACCGCAGCCGAGCAGGGTGGCATCGACCTCTACGTCCACGCGCCCTACATCGTCAACGTCGCCACCACGAACAACCGCATCCGGATCCCCAGCCGCAAGCTGCTCCAGCAGCACGTCGACGCGGCCGCCGAGCTCGGCGCCAAGGCCCTGATCGTGCACGGCGGTCACGTGGACCGGGCAGGCGGCGACGCCCAGCTGATCCGAACGGGCTTCGACAACTGGCGCAAGGCCGTGGACGCGACCGACCTGAAGATCCCGCTCCTGATCGAGAACACCGCGGGCGGCGACAACGCGATGACTCGCCACCTCGAGCGCATCGCCGGGGTGTGGGACGCGATCAGCGGCTGCGAGCAGGCCGACATGGTCGGCTTCTGCCTGGACACCTGCCACGCCCACGCCGGCGGCAACCGGCTCGAGACCGTCGTCGCGGACGTGATGGCCATCACCGGGCGGATCGACCTCGTCCACTGCAACGACAGCCGCGACGACTTCGACTCCGGCGCCGACCGGCATGCCAGCCTCGGCGCCGGCAGGATCGACGCCGACCTGCTCGCCGCCGTCGTACGCGACGCGGGTGCCCCGGTCGTGCTCGAGACGCCTGGCGCCGCAGCCGACCACGTCGACGACGTGGCCTGGCTGCGACAGCGGCTCTGACCACTCCCGAAAATAGTGCCGGGTTGCAGGCAACCTGATGGCAGACTGCAACGTCTGGTTAATGGAGAGCTGGCTGGACACGTACGGGGGTCGTGTCCGGCCGCCTTTCATGTGGGCCCGCGCACCCAGCGGATACCGTGGCCAGGTGACTCCCCTGCCGACATCGAAGCCAATCACCGGGCCGCCCCTCACCGTCCAGACCATCACGGCGGCCGAGCACGCGGCCTTCATCGCGGCCCGCTCGAGTGCCAGCTTCCTCCAGACCCCGGCGTGGGCGCGGGTGAAGCCCGAGTGGCGAGGCGAGAGCATCGGCTGGATGCGCAAGGGCGAGCTCGTCGGCGCCGCGCTCGTCCTCTACCGCCAACTGCCCAGGCTGAAGCGTTTCCTGGCCTATCTCCCCGAGGGCCCGGTCATCGACTGGGCCGACGACGACCTGTCGCTCTGGCTGGAGCCGATGGCTGCTCACGTGAAGACGCAGGGTGCCTTCGGCGTGCGTATGGGGCCACCGGTCATCACCCGCCGCTGGAGCGCCGCCCAGATCAAGGACGGCATCGCCGATGACTCCACCTTCCGACTGACGGACGTGTCGCCGCTCGAACGATCGCGCGAAGGCGCGAGCGTCGTCTCCCAGCTCCGCGAGTTGGGGTGGCGACCGCAGGCCGCGGAGGGCGGCTTCGCCGCGGGACAGCCCCAGTTCAACTTCGTCATCCCACTCGCCGGTCGCAGCGAGGACGACGTCCTCAAGGGCATGAACCAGCTCTGGCGCCGCAACATCAAGAAGGCTGCCAAGGAGGGTGTGGTCGTCGAGCAGGGCGGCCGCAGCGACCTCAAGTCGTTCCACGACCTCTACGTCCACACCGCCGAGCGCGACCACTTCACGCCGCGCGGTCTCGCCTACTTCGAGACGATGTATGACGCCCTCTCGGCCGAGGCACCGGGCCGGATCACCGTCTGGCTGGCCCGGCACGAGGGCGACCTCGTCGCCAGCACGATCGCGATCCGGGTGGGCTCCCACGCCTGGTACTCCTACGGAGCCAGCTCGAGCGAGAAGCGCGAGGTCCGCGGCTCCAACGCCGTGCAGTGGGAGATGATCCGCGACGCGCTGGCCAACGGGGCCGAGGTCTACGACCTGCGCGGCATCACCGACACTCTCGACTCCGGCGACTCGCACGTCGGACTGATCCAGTTCAAGGTGGGCACCGGTGGCGAGGCCGTCGAGTACGTCGGCGAGTGGGACCTACCGCTGAGCAAGCCGCTGTACGCGGCGTTCGACCTCTACATGAGGCGGCGCCCATGAGCCTCGCCCTGACCGTCGACGGCGACCGCTGGCGGACCCACCTGCTCGACACCGTCTCCGAGCTCACGGGGATCGTGCCGGTCGTCAAGGGCAACGGCTACGGCTTCGGCATCGGCAAGCTCGCGCGCCGCTGCACATGGCTCGACGAGCATGCCGCGACCACCGGCAGCAAGATCGACATGATGGCCGTCGGCACCTACCTCGAGCTCCAGCACGCATCCCCCCGGTTTGCCGGGGACCTCCTGGTCCTCACGCCCTGGCGCCCGCTGGGCGCCGCCCTCGACGTGCCCGAGACCCTCAGCCCGCGGGTCATCCACACGGTCAGCCGCATCGCGGACGTGCGCGACCTGCTGGCGCGCGCCCCGGACGCACGTTTCGTCCTCGAACAGCTCACCTCCATGCGACGTCACGGGATGACCCGGCGCGAGCTGCTCGAGGCCGCCAAGGTCCTCGGCGAACGGCGGCTGTCCGGGCTGGTGGGGGTGGCGATGCACCTGCCGCTCAACACCGCCAGCCACCTCGGCGAGGTCACTCGACTCCTCAACGACGTCGTGGCGACCGGCCTCCCGACGCGCAACATCTTCGTGAGCCACCTGACCACCGCCGAGCTGGCCCGACTGCGCACGGCCTACCCCGACTTCACCATCCGTCCCCGCATCGGTACCGACCTCTGGCTCGGTGACCGCGCGGCGCTGCGCGTCAGCTCCACCGTCTTGGACGTGCACCCCATCGAACGCGGCGACACGTTCGGTTATCGCGGCAGGTCCATGCCCACGAGCGGTCACATCCTGGTCGTCAGCGGTGGCACTGCGCACGGGATCGGGCTCGAGGCGCCGACCGGGGACCATTCACTGCGGAGCCGGGCCGCGACCATCGCCCGCAGCGGGATGGACGTGCTCGGCCTGGTGCGCTCGCCGTTCTCGATCGACGGCAAGCAGCGCCTGTTCGCGGAGCCCCCGCACATGCAGGCCTCCATGCTCTTCCTGCCGTCAGGCGCGCGGGTGCCCGAGGTCGGTGAGGACATCGACGTCCGCGTCCGCTTCACCGCGACCACGTTCGACCGGGTCGACATCACCTGAGCCCGGCTCGGCAGCGCACATCACGGTCGCCCCGACCAGCCAGATCAGGCCGCCGATGCGCAGCACCACCCCGAGCCAGTAGGCCCGTGCGTCGCCACCACCCGAGGGCGCGAGAACTCCGCCGAGGTAGAACCCGAGCATCGCCCAGTGCCCGACCTCGCACGTCTGCCACACCAGCAGGTGGCTCCACCTCCGCACCGCCACGACGGCGAGCGGCAGCAGGACCAGCGCATAGGACGGTGCCGCCGCGGGGCTGATGGCCAGCGCCCCCGCGACCAGCAGCGTGCCGAGGCTGGCGAACGACCACGTCGTGCGCCAGGCCAGGGCGACGACCGCTGCCGACATGACGGCCACCAGGGTCCCGGTGCCGATCAGGATCACTGCGGTGGACGGATCCACGTCGGCCACCTGGTCGACGAGCAGCCAGGCCGAGCCGATGTCGGCGCCGTGGAAGTACCCCCTCCACGAGGCCTGCCATGCCTGGGGCGAGCTCGCCAGGGCCGGCACCATCAGCCCCGTCCACACCGCCACGGCGCCGGCGCCGAGCACCCCCGCGTCGGGCAGGCGCCGGT
>NZ_JANPEO010000336.1:0-2530 GCF_031422975.1 Nocardioides sp.
GGCATGACGCCTGGGACATCTGGGACGCGCCGAAGTTTGGTGCACGCTCCCCTTTGCAGGCGATCAGGACGCGACGCCGGTGGCGGGTGGGCACGCGAGTGTGCCGTTGCGGGCCCGTCGCCTAACGGGACGTCTGGACATGCCGAGGAGTGGGAGCAGCCGCAGGATGTCGTCGCAGCGAGAATGGGCCTTTGCCCGGTTAGTGCCGCAGATGTGGCGGCAGCACTCGATTGACCAATGGCATCGACCGGCGTCGCCTCGGCCGGTGTTGTGATCTCGTCAGGTGCCCACGGGGGGCGCAGGTAGGTCGAGCACCCTCGAGCGGCGCAGCCGGTGGCTCAGGTAGGCCAAGCCGAGGCGGGCGCGACCGAATCCGTCGAGCGGGTCGAAGCCCAACGTGGCGGAGATGACGTCCATCCGGGTGCTCATGGTGCTGTGGTGGACCCCGGCCTGTCTGGCCGCCTCTCGCACGGAGTGCGTGGTCACGATGGCCCCGACTGTCGCGAGGCCCCATGGATGCGCGACGATCTCGTCCATCCGCTCGACGTCGGGCTGGTGCCCGTCCTCGGGGGTGTCCGCCAACATGTCAACAAGTCCGCCATAGACGTCGGAGCAGACCAGGCCGTCTTCGGGTGGCGAACAGAGTCGCAACGCGACCATCGCGGTCCGAAACGAGTGGTGCAGTTCGTCGACCGAGGTGGCAACGCCGACTCCGCACGGGCTCGCGTCGAAGGCGTCGTAGGACTCGTGCAGCACGATCGCGTGGATAGGGCCGTGCCGAGTCGGGATGACGTCCTCCGGTCCGTCCGGGTGCCGGAGCCAGACCGCGAACAGAGGTGCGGCCGCGACGCGGTAGCGGCCCGTGGCCGTGAGGCCGAGCTCGGCGGCCGCTGCGATCCGGTCCTCAGCCGCGACATCGGTGTCGGTGAGAAGTCCGAGGTGTCGGCGATTGTCCTGATCGCGGCGACCCCGGCCGTGCCGGATCCGGATCGCCAACGCGAGCCGCTCGAGGGTGATCGTGTCGTTGGGCAGCGCCTCGCCCTCCCGCTCGAGCCAGACAGTCAGTCCGTCCGAGGCCGGCGCCATGAACTCCGGCGCCACCGCCGGAGGCTCCCCGTCATGCAACGTCCCGCGCGGAGTCACCCTGACCACCCGTGGAGGGTGTTCCTGCCGAAAGCCGGCCGGGCAGCCGGTCAGTGACGCTGCGGCGGCGAGCAGGCCGCGGGTGTTGACGTTGCCGACGACAAGCTCGTCGAAGCAGGCAATGACGCGCAACCCGAGGCTGGCGCTCGGGTCGAGGCGGGAGATGCGGCCCAAGAGCTCCTGCATGTCAGTGGCCCCGCCCCTCAGTCGCCAAGGACCTTCTCCACCCAGGTGTCGCGGGCCCGAATCATGGAGCGCCCGACGGCGGTGTGCGGAGCGAAGATGTCGCAGGCGTGGAAAGCCCCCGACCACACGTGCAGCTCCGCGTCGCCTCCTGCGCACCAGATCGCGTCGGCATAGGCGATCGCCTCGTCACGGAAGATCTCCGCGGCGCCGACGTCGATGAACGCCGGGGGCAGCCCGGACAGGTCCTCTGCACGCGACGGTGCGGCGTACGGCGACACCGACTCGGCGCCGCGCGCGCCGCCGAGCAGCGCGTTCCAGCCTGTCTCGTTGCTCACCCGGTCCCACACCCCGATGCCGTCGAACTGCGTCGTCGAGCCGGTGGTGCCTCGGTCGTCGAGCATCGGGTAGTCGAGCACCTGCCCGCACAGCCGCGGTCCGCCACGGTCGCGGGCGGCGAGGGCGAGGCCGGCGGCCAGCCCGCCGCCGGCGCTGGCGCCCGCCACCAGCAGCCGGTCGGGACGGATCCCGAGCTCGCCGCAGTGTGAGGCCGTCCACTCGAGGGCGGCATACATGTCCTCGCGCGGGTAGGGGTCGGGGAACTCGGGTGCGAGTCGGTAGTCGACGGTGACCATCACGACGCCCAGCTTGTCCACCCAGTCGAGGACCAGGTCGATGCCGCTGAACCGATCGCCGAACATCAGCCCGCCCGAGTGCGCATAGAGGACACCCGGGCGCGCTGTGTCGATGCCCGCCGGCCGGAGCACCGAAATCGCGAGGCTCGCGCCCTCGTGTCCGGACACCTCCAGGTCGCGTCGCTCGATCCGCCGCGCCGCCAGGAGGTCGTCGAGCGGAGCGGACGCGTAGGAGACCCGCATGAAGTCGATGAGGTCCGGGGTGATGGTGGGCGGGAACATCCCACCAACCACCGCGAGCCCGGCCTTGAGCTCGGGGTCGAACTCGGGGCGCACGACGCTGGTCACCTTCGTCACGCTAGCCCCGCTCAAGCGATGGCGCGAGGCCCTCACCCGACGAATGTGCCGCTCTCCCGCGCGGACCCGACAGATGGCGGGTGACGCCCGCCGATCTGCGTCGCGGCGTCGGTTCCGGAGCCTGCGTTGCGCGAGCAGCGTAGGTGACGCGCCTGCCGGACCGCCCGGCGGCACCGACAAGGAGGACGACCATGTCCAGGTCCATTGACGGC
>NZ_JANPEO010000337.1:0-4337 GCF_031422975.1 Nocardioides sp.
GTGCGGCACTCCCCCGGCGATGTCGTAGACCGGGCGGTTCCAGCGGTAGATCGTGCCGTTGTGCAGCCGCAGCTCCGGAAGCTTGGGCGTGCCACCGGACTCGAGCACCTCGAGCGGGTCCTCGTCGTCGGTGATGGGCAACAGGGCCGGGAAGTAGCGGACGTTCTCCTCGAAGAGGTCGAAGACGGAGGTGATCCAGCGCTCGCCGAACCACACGCGCGGTCGCACCCCCTGGACCTTCAACTCGTCGCTGCGGGTATCGGTCGCCTGCTCGAAGAGCGGGATCCGGGTCTCGCGCCACAGCTCCTTGCCGAGGAGGTAGGGCGAGTTGGCGGCCACGGCGAGCTGCACTCCGGCGATCGCCTGCGAGGCGTTCCAGTAGGCCGCGAAGTCGTCGGGCGAGGTCTGGACGTGGAACTGCGTGCTGGTGCAGGCCGCCTCGGGCACGATCGAGTCGGACGTCGTGGACAGCCGCTCGCGGCCGGTGATGTTGATGCTGATGTCTTCTCCCCTGGCGGAGAGGATCTGCTCACTCAGCAGCTTGTAGCGGGGGTTGGCGCTGAGGGTGTGCGCCTCCATGTGCTCCTCGCGGAGCGTGGGCAGGATGCCGATCATCACCTGGTGCGCCCCCGACTGGGCAGCCTTGGCCTCGGCATCGTTGAGCGAGCGACGCAGACTCTCCTCGAAGATCGTCAGCCCGCCCTCGCGCAGGATGGCCGGCGCGACGTTGATCTCGATGTTGAACTGGCCCAGCTCTGTCTGGAAGTCGGGGGAGGCGATCGCCTCCAGCACCTCGGCGTTCTTCAGCGCCGGGTCACCCTCGTCGTCGACCAGGTTGAGCTCGACCTCCAGTCCGGTCATCGGATCGTCGGTGTCGAAGCGTGCCTCCCGCAGCATGCGAGCGAAGACGTCGAGGTTGCGACGCACCTTCTCCCGGTGCTGCGTCCGGTCTGCCCGAGAGAACTCCTGCTGCTCCACCTCTTCGCCCATGCAGCGACGATAGCCATCAAGGGCTCGTTCGCGTCTCCGGGCGAGCGACAAATCGTCTCGATCGCGACGCTGACCCCTCAGGCGGCGCCCTCGGCGGACCCCGGCGCCGATGGCGTGATCACCTCCCACAGTGCGGGGGAGGTCGCTGACATCAGCAGCTCCGCCACCAGATCGGCCAGCGAGTGCTCGGGCTCCGCGGCCCGGGCGCGGTCCACGGCGCACCATGCGAGGGCTCCCTCCCCCGCCAGCCAGGCGGTGAGGGCCAGCACCGAAGCCGGCCCGGCCACCAACTCCTCAGGCGTGCGCCGCACGAGGTCGCTCCAGAACTCGACGCATGACCCGGCACTCGCCCGGCTCAGCCAGCGCCACGCCTCGTCGCGCAGCTCCGGCTGCGCCAGCGAGACTGCCAGCCGTGCGACGACGTCGGGTGGCAGGGGAATCCTCGAGGTGGCATGGGCGCTGATGAGGGGTCGGAAGCCGGCAGCCGGCAGCGGTGACGCCGCCGCCACCAGCTCGGCGACCGCCGCTGCCGCACCCTCGTCGCGGGCCAACGTGGCGGCCAGCGCCTCGCGCGAGGAATGAGTCACCCGTCCCCCGAGCACGGACTCCGCGGCGAAAGGATGGTGCCCGACGTCGAAGGCAATGCCGCGATAGGCCTCGGGCTGTCGGCCGGGGAGCACGGCGAAGTAGTGGCCGTCATGGACGCGGAGCACCTCGACGACCTCGACACCGGCTGCCGTGAGGCCCTCGTACAGGGACCAGGCCGTCTCGTCCGCGACGGCGGTGTCGTCGTCGTAGACCACGATCACGACCTTGCTGATGCCGTGCTTGCGAGCCGGCCGCAGGAGGGCCCCGACGACGTCGTCGACGTCGGACTCGTCGCCGGGCAGGTCGATCCGGGCATGGAACGGCCGCGTGCCCTCGACGCTGAGGAGGACGACCGAGCTGGTGGGCGAGAAACCGAGGGCGACGGGCACGAAGGCGAGCAGGTCCTCGGGACACGTGGCCCTCATCTGGCGGGAGCTGGGATCTGTTGTGGTCATGTCCACGAGGCTGCCCATCCGCACCGACAGCTGCTCGCCGCACGAGGTCCGGCTGTGGAGAACCTGGCTGCGGTCGCCGGAGCGGCGTGCTGTGGACGATTTGCGGACTGCGACAATGGCTGACATGACGTGGGACTGCCGGTGAGGAGCCCATGAGGAGCAGCGCTTCCGTCCTGCATCTCGACCTCGACGCGTTCTTCGCGGCCGTCGAGCAACGCGACAAGCCATCGCTGCGCGGCAAGCCCGTCATCGTCGGCGGGGTCGGCGGACGGGGGGTTGTGGCCACCGCGTCCTACGAGGCCCGGGCCTTCGGCGTCCGCTCGGCCATGTCGACCCGCGAGGCTCGGGCCCGCTGCCCCCACGCCGCCTTCCTGACGGGACGGTTCCACGCGTACCGCGAGACAAGCAGCAAGGTGATGGCGGTGCTGAGAGCCGCCTCACCACTCGTGGAGCCGCTCTCCCTCGACGAGGCCTTCGTCGACCTCGCGCAGGCCGGGCTCCCCGACCTCGAGGTGGCCACCGTCGTGGCGTACGGCGAGGAGCTGCGTGCGCACGTCGCCGAGGTCACCGGCGGCCTGACCGGAAGCGTCGGGATCGGCTCGTCGAAGTTCATCGCCAAGGTGGCCAGTGAGCTGAACAAGCCGGACGGGCTGACAGTGGTGCCGCCCGGCACCGAGCGCGACCTGCTGCGGCCGATGAAGGTGACGGTGATCCCCGGGGTGGGGCCTGCCACCACCGAACGCCTGCGGCGCGCCGGCATCCACACCATCGCCGACCTCGAGGCAGTCCCGGAGGAGGAGCTGGTCCGTCTGCTGGGCAAGTCGCACGGCCACGGCCTCCACCAGCTGGCGCGCGCCCAGGACGACCGCCCGGTGGTGCCCGACCGGGAGACCAAGTCGGTGAGCTCGGAGGGCACCTACGACACCGACCTGACCGACCGCAGGCTGATGGAGGGGCTGCTGGCACGCCAGGCCACCCACGTCGGCGAGCGCCTGCGCAAGCACGGGCTCTCCGGCCGCACGGTGACGATCAAGGTGCGCCTGCACGACTTCACCACGTTGAGCCGCTCCTCCACCCTGGCGAGCCCCACCGACAGCGGCCCGGCCATCGCCCGCGTCGCCCGCACGCTGCTCGCCGACCTGGACACCTCCGGCGGGGTCCGGCTGCTGGGTGTCGGCGTGTCCGGCCTCGCCGACTGGATCCAGGAGGACCTCTTCGGCGACACGGCGGCCGACGAGCCCGAGGTCGAGCTCCCGGCCGCCGAACCGGCCCGCCGGTCGTATGCGCCCGGCAACGACGTGGTGCACGCCGAGATGGGACCGGGCTGGGTCTGGGGCTCGGGCAAGGGCGTGGTGACGGTCCGGTTCGAGACGGCCGAGACGCCCCCCGGGCCGGTGCGGTCCTACTCGGTCGACGATCCGGCGCTCGGCCCGGCCGAGCGTCCGGTCGAGGACTGAACGCGCAGCTCCACCGTCGCTCCGGGTCGTAGCTGCGCACACGTCGGCACGTCGTCGACCACCACGACACCGATCACCGGATACCCCCCGGTCACGGGGTGGTCGTGCAGGAACACCACCGGCTGCCCGGAGGGCGGCAGCTGCACGGACCCCAGGACGATGCCCTCGCTGGCGAGCTCACCTGTGCGCGCCCGCTCGATCACCGGTCCGCTGAGCCGGAGCCCGACCCGGTTCGAGGCCGCGTCCACGGTGTAGCGGGTCCGGTCGAGGCGGCGCCACGCCTCGTCGTCCAGCCAGTCCGCCCGCGGTCCTGGCGTGATGCGCAGGACCCGTCGCGCCGGTCGGCGTACGCCCACGTCCAGCGGTGCCGGCGATGCGGTCCAGGAGCCGAGCGGCAGCACGTCCCCCACCCGTAGACGTGGTGGCCCGATCCAGGCGAGGGTGTCCACGCTGCGCGAGCCGAGGACGACGGGTACGTCGATGCCGCCACCCACGGCCAGGTAGGACCTCACGTCCGTGGCCGCCCTGCCCACGGCCACCGTCGACCCAGCCCGCAGCGAGACGGGCTCGGAGTGCGCCACGGCCCGCCCGTCCACCAGGACCGGACACCAGGCGCCGGTGACGCTGATCGTCGCGGCCCGCTCGATCCGAACCGTGACGCCGCTCATCGTCGTCTCCAGCACGGCCGCGTCGGGGCCGTTGCCGACCAGTCGGTTGGCGAGGGCAGCGGCGGGCGCGTCCAGCACGCCGGCACGGGGAACACCGAGGTGGGCGTAGCCGAACCGGCCACGGTCCTGCTCGTTACCGGCCCGCGTCCGCCGGCGGAGTTGGTACGCCAAGCCGCCGC
>NZ_JANPEO010000338.1:0-1872 GCF_031422975.1 Nocardioides sp.
GATCCGCCGACCGGTCTCGAGGCCGCCGGTGAAGGACACCATGTCGACGCGCGGGTCCACCGACAGCGGTGCGCCCGCCGACGCGCCCGCACCGAGCACGAGGTTGCCCACCCCTGCCGGCAGGCCAGCCTCCTCGAGCAGTCGCATCAGGTGAATCGCCGAATGGGGTGTGAGCTCGCTGGGCTTGAGGACGAAGGTGTTGCCGGCGAGCAGGCAGGGGGCCACCTTCCAGCTCGCCTGGAGCAGGGGGTAGTTCCACGGGGTGACGAGCCCGCACACGCCGACGGGTTCGTGGACCACCCGGCTGACCACGTCGGCGTTGCCGGTGTCCACCACCCGTCCGGACTCCTCGGCGGCGACGCGGCCGTAGTGCCGGAAGACCGACACGACGTCCGCGACGTCGTACTCGCTCTCGACCAGCCGCTTGCCGGTGTCGAGGGACTCCATCCGCGCGATTGCGTCGGTGTCACGCTCCAGCAGGTCGGCGACCCTCAGCAGCAGGTCGCCCCGCTCGCGGCTCGAGGTGGCCGACCAGGTGCCGTCGTGGAAGGCGCGGTGCGCCGCCTCGATCGCCGCCCCGGTGTCCTCGACGCCGGCCTCGTCGACCTCAGCGACGAGCGTGCCGTCGGCCGGGCAGCGGATCTCCCGGCGCTCACCGGTCCGCGCGGTCGTCCACGACCCGTCGATGTAGAGATCCGGCACCGGCAAACCCACCCTCGGCAAAGTATTTGTTGCGCATGTCGCAACCGGATGCTCCGAGCGCAACCAGCCATACCCTCCTACGATGCTGTGGCAACCCCCGCTCGTCAAGGGCGGACGCTGCAGTGTGACCTAGCGGTGACCCCATCCGAGCCGATGTGAGACCTCGACGGCGGCCTCGGTCACGAGCGCCACCACGCTCTCGACCCGATCCGGGGTCAGCCGGAAGGACGGCCCGGAGACGCTCATCGACGCCACCACGTCGCCGTGCGCGTTGCGGATCGGCGCTGCCACCGCCGTCAGCCCGACCTCGAGCTCGTCGATGGCCAGGGCGTAACCCTGCTGGCGGACGCGGTCGAGCTCCTCGCGGAGCGGGCCGCGCCTGGTGATGGTGTGGGGCGTGTACGTCGCCAGCTTGCCGAGCAAGATGTCGAGCTGCGCCTCGTCGAGACCGCTCAGCAGCACCTTGCCGTTGCTGGTGGCGTGCAGCGGGATGTGCTGGCCGACCCAGTTGTGTGGTTGGAGCGCCGACGAGCCGGCGACCTGGTCGAGGTAGAGCGCCGAGCTCTCCGAGAGCACCGCGATGTTGACGGTCTCCCCGGTGTCTGCCGCGAGCTTGCGGCAGATGGGACGCGCCTCCTGCACCAGGTCGAGCCGCGCCGTGGTCGCACCCGCGAGCCGCAGGATCCCGACACCGAGGCGGTAGCGGCCGCGGTCGACGGTCTGCTCGACGAGGCGATGCGCCTCCAGCGTCGCGACCAGGCGGAAGGCCGTGCTCTTGTGGACGCCGAGCTCGACCGCGATCTCCGTGACGCCGGCCTCGCCGGTCCGGGCCAGCACCTCGAGGATGCCCAGCGCCCGGTCGACCGACTGGACGCCCTGGCCGGTGATCGGCGCGGGCGTGTCAGGCATTGCGCCGACGACCCCGAAGGCCTTGCTCATGGCGCGAGACTAGCGCACAGCGTGTTGCGTATCGCAGACTGCGTTTCGTCGAGCGCAACACCGTGGCCGACATCAATCCTCGAGGAGACACCCATGGTGCAGGCGTCCACCGCCTCCGTCACGCCCGGCCCGGCCGCCGGCGCCTTCGTGCTGATCTTGTCCTGCCCCGACCGCCCCGGCATCGTCCACGCCGTCTCCGGCTTCCTCGTGGTGCGCGGCGGCAACATCGTG
>NZ_JANPEO010000339.1:0-2506 GCF_031422975.1 Nocardioides sp.
CGACCTCGGCGTCGGCGAGGTCGGCTACCTCATCACCGGGGTGAAGGACGTGCGTCAGTCCCGCGTCGGCGACACCGTGACCAGCCAGCACCACGGCGCCACCGAGTCGCTGGGTGGCTACAAGCACCCCAACCCGATGGTGTTCGCCGGGCTCTACCCGATCGACGGCGACGACTACCCCAACCTGCGTGACGCGCTGGAGCGGCTCCAGCTCAACGACGCCGCGCTGGCCTACGAGCCCGAGACGTCCGGCGCCCTCGGCTTCGGCTTCCGCTGTGGCTTCCTCGGCCTGCTGCACATGGAGATCGTGCGCGAGCGGCTGGAGCGGGAGTTCAACCTCGACCTGATCTCGACCGCCCCCAACGTGATCTACCAGGTCGTGATGGAGGACGGCATCGTCGTCGAGTGCACCAACCCGAGCGAGTATCCCGACGCCGGCAAGATCGCCGAGGTGCGCGAGCCCGTCGTGCGAGCCACGATCTTGTCGCCGTCCGACTACATCGGCACGATCATGGAGCTCTGCCAGGCCAAGCGCGGCAACCTGCAGGGCATGGACTACCTCTCCGAGGATCGCGTCGAGATGCGCTACATGCTGCCGATGGGCGAGATCGTCTTCGACTTCTTCGACCAGCTGAAGTCGCGCACCAAGGGCTACGCCTCGCTCGACTACGAACGCTCCGGCGAGCAGGTCGCCGACCTGGTCAAGGTCGACATCCTCCTGCAGGGCGAGCCGGTCGACGCGTTCTCGGCGATCGTGCACCGCGATGCGGCGTACGCGTACGGCGTCATGCTCGCCGGCAAGCTCAAGGAGCTGATCCCGCGCCAGCAGTTCGAGGTGCCGATCCAGGCCGCCATCGGCGCGCGCGTCATCGCCCGCGAGAACATCCGCGCCATCCGCAAGGACGTGCTCGCCAAGTGCTACGGCGGTGACATCACCCGCAAGCGCAAGCTGCTCGAGAAGCAGAAGGAAGGCAAGAAGCGGATGAAGATGGTCGGCCGCGTCGAGGTGCCGCAGGAGGCCTTCGTCGCCGCACTGTCAACCACGCAGCCGACGCCCAAGAAGTAGGTCATGGCCACGGTCGTACGCCGCAGCGAGATCGCGCCCCGGCCGTGGCCCAACGGCGGCGGGACCACGCGTGAGCTGCTGCGCGCGGAGGACGGCGCGTGGCGGGTGAGCCTCGCCGACATCGACCGGGACGGCGCGTTCTCGGCCTTCCCGGGGCTCCGCCGCCTCCTGACCGTCGTGGACGGGATCGTGCTCGCACTCGTCGTCGACGGCGTCGAGCACGTGATCGAGCCTCGGCGCCCGTTCGCCTTCGACGGGGACGCCGAGGCGAGCGCCTCGCTCCCCGAAGGACCAGTGCGGGCATTGAACGTGATCGTCGAGCCTGCCTCGGTGTCGCCGCACGTGACGGTGCTCGAGCTCGGGCGAGGGTCGACGTTGCCGATCGCGGACGACCAGGCCGCCCTGGTCCTCCAGGGGCGGGCGCAGGTGGAAGGCGCCGAGGCTTCGGCGTACGACCTCGTCCAAGGGCCCGCGGAGGTGTCGGGCCGCTGCACACTCGCGGTCATCACCCTGCAACGCGTCTGAGAGCGCGTCAGTCGCGCATAGGACCGCCGGGCCGGTCGTAGGACTCCGCGACGATCTCGGCGACCACGGACAGCGCGATCTCGCCCGGCGCCTTGCCGCCGAGGTTGTGGCCCGCCGGCACGTGCAACCGGGAGACGTCCACGCCCTCGGCGCGCAGCTCCTCGACGAGGCCTTCAGCTCGACGGCGGCTGGCCATCATGGCGACGTACGACGCCTGTGAGGCGAGTGCCGCCCGGAGCACGGAGGGTGCGTCGGTCGCATCGTGGTCGCACAGCACCACAGCGTCACCTGACCGCGGGGCGAGCCCGGGACCGCCGTCGTCGGCCGCCTGCACGAGCACGTCGCGCCCCACCGCCGTACCGATCGCCTCGATGGCCCGGGCGATCGGGTTGTCGCTCAGGACCAGGATCCGTCCGTGCGTGATGGCGTCGTCCGACCAGGGCTGCTCGCGAGGGCTACTCATGCGCCCACACTGACACTCTCGCGGGTGAGCGTCACCGTCGTCACCTGTGCTGGCCTAGCGGCGTGCACGCGGCAGAACGACGCGAAACGTCGTTCCTGTCCCGAGTGACGACTCCACCTCGGTGCGGCCGCCGTGCCGGGTCACGATCCGCGAGACGATGGCCAGGCCGAGGCCGGTGCCCGGCCGTCGCAGCGCCTCCGGGTTGGTGGAGCGGTAGAACTCGGTGAAGAGCTGGCTCTGGTCCTCGTGCGAGATCCCGAGCCCGTCGTCCGCGCAGACGAAGGCGACCTCCGCGCCATGGTCCTCCAACGACACGGTCACGGTGCCTCCTGAACGCGAGTACTTCACGGCGTTGCTCACCACGTTCGCGATCACCCGACGCAACTCCTCGTGCTCCCCAGCCACACTCGAGCTGCCCTCACGGGTTGCGATCTGGAGGGTCACGCCCTGCC
>NZ_JANPEO010000340.1:0-7333 GCF_031422975.1 Nocardioides sp.
CGGTGGTGCCGCCGGCGGTCTCGGTGAAGATCCCCTCGGTGCGGGCCAGCAGCACGATCGCGTCGCGCACCTGCTCATCGGTGATGTCCTCGACCGCACCACCGGTGCGGCGGCAGACGTCGAGGACGTAGATGCCGTCCGCGGGGTTGCCGATGGCGAGGCTCTTGGCGATGGTGTCGGGCTTCACCGGACGGATGGCGTCGGTGTTGTGCTTGTAGGCGACACTGACCGGCGAGCAGCCGGTGGCCTGGGCGCCGTACACCTTGTAGGGCTTGTCCTCCACGAGCCCGAGCTTGATCAGTTCCTGGAACGACTTGTCGACCTTGGTCAGCTGCGAGCCCGAGGCGACCGGGATGACGATCTGGTCGGGCAGGCGCCAGCCGAGCTGCTCGGCGATCTCGTAGCCGAGCGTCTTGGAGCCCTCGGCGTAGAACGGGCGGACGTTGACGTTGACGAACGCCCAGCCCTCCTCCTCGCCGGCGATCTCGGAGGCGAGCTTGTTGACGTCGTCGTAGTTGCCGTTCACGGCGACGAGCTTGTCGGTGAAGATGGCCGAGTTGACCTGCTTGGGGTGCTCGAGGTTGCTCGGGATGAAGACCACGGTCTTGATCCCGGCGCGGGCGCCGGCGGCGGCGACCGCGTTGGCGAGGTTGCCGGTCGAGGGGCAGGCGAAGACCTTGGCGTCGAACTCGCGGGCCGCGCTCAGCGCGCAGGCGACGACACGGTCCTTGAAGGAGTTGGTGGGGTTGGTCGAGTCGTCCTTGACCCACAGGTTGTCGATGCCGAGCTCTCGCCCGAGGTTGTCGGCCTTGAGGAGGCGGGTGAAGCCCGGCTCCATGTTGGGGCTCTGCTCGATGTCGCTGGGCACCGGCAGCAGCGCCTTGTAGCGCCAGATGTTGGCCGGACCGGCGGCGATCTCCTCGCGGGTGATGGCCGGGAAGTCGTAGGCGACCTCGAGCGGGCCGAAGCACTCCGGACACGCATAGTGCGGGCCGAGCGCGACCTCGTGGCCGCACTCGCGACAGGCCAGCACGCGGGCATGGCCGAAGGCGCCAGTTCGAAGGGTCTTCGTGGGCGGGTGCTGTGCAACAACAGACATGGTCGAAATCCTCCTTCTCATCTACCCCGGGCGAATTTCGCACCGGGACGGAATTGGCACCGTTTCCGCGACTGCTGCTTGCGCAGCAGGAGGTTCGCGGCGGTTGCCGGGACTTCGTCGGGCCGTTCCCTCAGTCCCTCGTGATGAGGTCTTCAGGTTAGACAGGCCGTCTCAACATGTGCACATCGAGTCCACATGCTGGCATACGTGCCTCACCAGGTGGTCTGGTCGCACGCCGACGAGGGCGACTCGACCTGGAGCGTGGCGTGCTCGACGCCGTACTCGTCGCGCAGCACCACCCGCGCCGTCTCCAGCACCTCCCCGCCGCGGCCCTCGGCGGCCATCAGGTGCGCGGTGGCGACGTGCATCCCCGAGGTGAGGGTCCACACGTGCAGGTCGTGGACGTCGTCCACGCCGGGGACCGCGAAGAGCGAGGCCTCGATCTCCGCCGGCGACAAGCCCGCGGGTGCGTGCTGGCCGAGCACGACGAGCACCTCACGGCCGAGCATCAGGGCGCGGACGGCGACGAACACCGCGATCGCCAGGGCGACGACCGTGTCCCACCAGCCGTCGCCGGTGCGCGAGACCAGGACACCCGCGACGATCACCCCGATCGAGCCGACCGTGTCGGCGACGACCTCGAGGTAGGCGCCCCGGACATTGAGGCTCTCGGCCGCACCTCCGCGCAGCAGGAGCAGGGCGATCACGTTGACGACGAGCCCGAGCGCACCGACGAGCACCATCGGAGCTGCGGCGACAGCGGGTGAGTCACCGAGGCGGCGCAGCGCCTCGATCGCGACATAGGCAGCGGCGCCCAGCATCAGCAGCACTGTCAGGGCGGACGCGAAGACCTCGGCACGATAGGAGCCGAACGTCCTGCGCCCCGTCTTGTCGGCGCGAGTCGCGATCCGCGTGGCGACCAGGGCGGACGCCAGCGCGACCACGTCCGCGGCCATGTGTCCGGCGTCCGAGAGCAGCGCCAGCGACTGGGACAGCCAGCCCACGACGACCTCGACCAGGAAGAACGAGGTGACGAGACCGCAGGCGACGGCGAGGCGCCACCGGTGACGCGCTCCCGGGTGGGGGTGCGTGCTCGCGTGGCCGTGTCCCGCGCCCATGGTCTCAGTCCCGGGCGTCGAGGGTGAGCTGCCGCAACAGGTCCAGCACCCCGTCAGGGCCCGCGACGATCACGTCGGCAAGCGGCAGCAGCGCCGACTGCTCGTCCGAGGCGGCACACACGAGCAGCGTGGCCAGGCCCTGCTCGCGCAGCTCGGCGACGGCCTCGAAGGCCTCGATGTCGCCGAGGTCGTCACCGGCGAAGAGGAAGCCGCCGGCGTGCTGCTCCTTCACGAGGGTCTGCACGGCGTGCCCCTTGTGCTGGCCGTCCGAGCGGACCTCGATGACGTTGCGGCCGGGCTCGACGATCAGGCCGTGCGAGCGCGCCAGCTGCGTCATCGGCGCCAGCAACCGCTCGAAGGCTTCGTTGGCGTCCGCGAGGCGGCGGGTGTGTACGGCGGCAGCGAGCCCCTTCTCCTCGACGTAGGCCTCACTCGCGCCACTGCGCCGGAGCAACATCGGCAGCTCGCGCTCGAAGGTGGACAGGCCGTGGGGCGGACGCGGGGAGATGACGCGCCGCTGCGTGGAGGACCAGCGCTCGTTGCCGTACTGGCCGAAGACGAACAGCTCCTTGCCGTGCTCGCCGATCAGGTCGCCCACCTCGTCCAGCCCACCGAGGGCGAGCACCTGCCGGGCCGGGCGACCGGTGACGACCGCGACGGCCCGCACGAGGTCGCTCAGGTCGACGAGCACCTTCGGGGCGTCCGGGTGGATGTGCGCCTGTGCCGGGTCCTCGACGATCGGCGAGAGCACCCCGTCGAAGTCCAGCCCGACGACGATCTCGTCAGCGCGCACGACGAGCTCGTCGTAGCGCTGCGCTGCGGCTGCGGAGGTGAACTCCATGTGGAGAGCCAACCACGCGCAGTGGCTGAGCGTTCAATCAGGCAGCGTCGCCGGTCAGCACGATCGTCAGCCGATCCATCTTCATCGGCTCGACGGCCGGTGCGGTGCGGCCGATGCCGAGGTCGAGCGAGAGTTGCCTGGCGGCGGACTTGAGGCGCGCGGGGTAGTAGACGGTGGACGCCGGGATGGCGCCGTACCAGTTGTCCTCACCCACGACCTGCCACCCGACCTGGGTGGCCCTGGCTGCGATCGTCGCCGCCAGGCCCGAGATGCCGGAGTTGTTGAAGACCTCGACATACACCTCGCCGCGCTTGATCGTCGGCGCGGGCTTGGCCGTCCGGGTCGGCGTCACCGGCGTGGGCTCGGCGGTCTCCGGGGAGGTCACCGCGGCTGTGGTGACCTTGCGCTCGACCGGGCCCACGTCGCGGGTGGCGACATAGGTGAAACCGGCCATCGCGATCGCGATGATGCTGAGCATCACCAGCGGGGACGGGAAGGCGACGCCACGCTCCGTGCGGGTGCGGGTGCGGCGGGGGCGCAGGGCGAACATGGGTGCCTCACTGGGGGAAGTAGGCGCGGACAAGACGGTGGGGCTCAGAGTTCGAAACCGAGGCGGCGGGCGGAGCGCTGACGCTGCCGCGACGCGCGGAGCCTGCGCAGTCGACGCACCAGCAGCGGGTCGGCCTCGAGGGCCTCGGGACGGTCGATGAGGGCGTTGAGCACCTGGTAGTAGCGCGTCGAGCCCATGTCGAACTTCTCGCGGACCGCCTGCTCCTTGGCGCCGGCGAACTTCCACCAGTGGCGCTCGAACTCGAGGATGTCGCGGTCACGCTGGCTCAGCCCGGGGGTGCCCTCACCCTCGTGTGCGACGTATGCGTTCGCGGCGTCCATGACCAGCTCCTGAGTTTTGCGTCCCCTGCGTTGGCTCCACTGTAGGCGACGAACAACACCGATGTCATTCGCTCTCGGCGAGTCGCGTAGGAACTCACGCACCGGCCGGGGTACGGGGGCGGGCCGCTAGGGTGCCTGCGTGACCACACAGGGCCTGGCCGACCTCGTGATCGTCGCCAACCGACTCCCCGTGGACCGGGTGACGCTCCCCGACGGCACCGCTGGCTGGCGTCGTTCGCCGGGCGGACTGGTCTCCGCCCTCGAGCCCGTCATGCGCGCCAATGACGGCGCGTGGATCGGCTGGCCGGGATCGACCGAGGACACGGATCTCGTCCCGTTCGTCGAGGACGGCCTCCAGCTCGTGCCGATCCACCTGGACGATGACGAGGTCGAGGAGTTCTACGAGGGGTTCGCCAACGGCACCCTGTGGCCGCTCTACCACGACCTGGTCGCCAAGCCGGAGTTCCACCGTGAGTGGTGGGACTCCTACGTCCGGGTCAACCAGCGCTTCGCCGAGCGCGCGGCGGAGATCGCTGCCGAGGGTGCCACCGTCTGGGTGCAGGACTACCAGCTCCAGCTGGTGCCGCAGATGCTGCGCGAGCTCCGCCCCGACCTCCGCATCGGCTTCTACCTCCACATCCCCTTCCCGCCCGCCGAGCTGTTCAGCCAGCTGCCGTGGCGCCGACAGCTCCTCGAGGGACTGCTCGGAGCCGACCTGATCGGCTTCCAGCTCGCCGGCGGGGCGGCCAACTTCGTGCGCCTCGTCCGCGGGCGGGTCGGTCACAAGACGCACCGCGACCTCGTCTACCTGCCCGACGGCCGGACCGTGAAGGCGGCGGCCTTCCCGATCTCGATCGACGCGGTCGGCTTCATCGAGCTCGCGAAGACCGAGGCGGTGCATCAGCGCGCTGCGGAGATCCGCGAGGCCCTGGGCAGTCCCCGCAAGATCTTCCTGGGCATCGACCGGCTCGACTACACCAAGGGCATCCACGCGCGGCTGCGCGCGTTCTCGGAGCTGATCGCCGAGGGCAGGCTCGACGTCGAGGACGTGGTCTTCGTCCAGGTCGCCACCCCGTCGCGTGAGCGCGTCGAGCAGTACCGCATCCTGCGCGACGACATCGACCGGCTCGTGGGCAGGATCAACGGCGACCTCGGCCGGATCGGGCGCCCCGCCATCTCCTACCTCCACTCCTCCTACCCGCGCGAGGAGATGGCCGCGCTCTACCGCGCCGCCGACATCATGGTCGTCACCCCCTACCGCGACGGCATGAACCTCGTCGCCAAGGAGTACGTCGCCTGCCGCTACGGCGACGACGGCGCGCTGGTGCTCTCCGAGTTCGCCGGGGCCG
Source organism: Nocardioides sp. (assembly GCF_031422975.1). GTDB lineage: Bacteria > Actinomycetota > Actinomycetes > Propionibacteriales > Nocardioidaceae > Nocardioides. The sequence continues at coordinate 5,299 of NZ_JANPEO010000340.1, forward strand.
CCAACGAGCTCCGGCAGGCCTACCTCGTCAACCCCTACGACATCAACGGCATGAAGGCCGCGCTGATGGAGGCCTTCCACGCCGATCCGAAGGAGACGACCCGCCGGATGCGCGCCATGCGCAAGCAGGTCGTCGACAACGACGTGACCGCCTGGGCCAACAACTTCCTCTCCGCGCTGGCCGACACCCGTCCCGAGCACGGCAAGGCGGTCCGGCCCGCTCGTCGGCGCTGACGGCGCCGTACGCCGCCCGGCGACCGCCCGCGGAGGCAACCTCGGCAAGCGTGTCGGGCCGGGCGTATCTTTCGGCACATGGATCTCCTGCCCCCCAAGCCGGCCCAAGTGGTCTCGGCCGCCAGCAACGTCGCCCACAAGTTGCTCTACGGCGGGCTGGCGGATCTGCGGCCGATGCCGCGGACCCTGATCGAGGACGGCGAGCTGCGCGAGGTCTACCACTACCGGCCCGCGCCGGACGTGGTCGAGACGGGCGATCCGATCCTGTTGGTGACGCCCCTGGCCGCGCCGGCCATCTGCTTCGACCTGCGCCGCGGCTGCTCGCTCGTCGAGCACTTCGTCAGCCAGGGCCGCCCGACCTATCTCGTGGAGTACGGCGAGGTGTCGTTCAAGAACCGCAACCTGGGCATGGAGCACTGGGTCGACGAGGTGTTGCCCGCGGCGATCAAGGCCGTCTCCGAGCACGCCGGCGGGCGATCCGTGCACGTGATCGGTTGGAGCCTCGGCGGCATCTTCGCGCTGCTCACTGCGGCCGACCAGCCGGCGCTCCCGATCGGCTCGCTGTCGGTCGTCGGCTCGCCGATCGACGTGCGGAAGGTGCCCCTGATGGCGCCCGTGCGACCGCTCCTGCACCTCAACTTCACCGAGGGCCGGGGCATGATCACCCGCGGCTACCAGGCGATGGGGGGCGCACCGAAGCCGATCGTGAAGTGGGCCTTCCAGCTCGCCAGCGTCCAGAAGATCGTGACCAAGCCGCTGGCCGTGATCACCAACCTCGACGACGCCGACTTCCTGGCCCAGCTCGAGGCGGTTGACCGCTTCTCGGCCAACATGATCGCCTACCCGGGGCGCTCGTTCGGACAGCTCTACCACCGCATGGTCAAGGGAAATGCGCTCGCTCAGGGGTCGATGACGTTCGGCGACCGGACGATCCGGCTGTCCGCGATCAAGGCCCCCGTGCTGGTCTTCGGCGGCGCCACCGACGGCATCGCGCCGGTCAACGCCGTCAGAGCGGTCGTGCCGTTGCTGACGGGTTCGACGCAGGTGCGCTTCGAGATCGTTCCCGGCGGCCACCTCGGCATGCTGACCGGTCGCGCGGCCCGCGGCTCGACCTGGCGGGTGATGGACGAGTGGATCGACCAGTGGTCGGCGCCGGCCCGGGTCACCGCGAAGAAGGCCGCCACCAAGAAGGCGCCGACCAAGAAGGCCGCCGATCGGGAGGCCATCGGGGTCAACCCCAAGCGTCGCTACGGTTCGGCGGGCTCGCGCTCGCTGGGCCGTTGAGCGGATCGCCCTGACATGACCGACCCCGGTGGCGGCCTGCCACGCAGCGTCCGCATCGGCTACGGCTCGGGCTCGGTGGCGACCGGCGCCTTCGGCACCGTGCCGGGACTGATGCTCCTGCCCTACCTCACCGACGAGCTCGGCATCGCCGCCGTGTGGGCCGGCCTGATCGTCTTCGCGCCGAAGGCATGGGACGTCGTCCTCAACCCGATCGCCGGTCGCATCTCCGACCGGACTGTCGACCCGGCCGGTCCCCGTCGGCCCTGGCTGCTCCGCGCCGGCATCATGCTCGCCGGCGCGTTCGCCCTGATCTTCGCCGCACCGGACCTCGACTCGACCGCACTCGAGGCGGCCTGGGTGCTCGTCTTCTTCGTGCTCGCCGCGTCGGCGTACGCCTTCTTCCAGGTCCCGTATGTCGCCATGCCGGCCGAGATCACCTCGAGCTACCACGAGCGCACGCGGCTGATGACGGCGCGCGTGGCCATCCTCGCGTTCACGATCATGCTCGCGGGCGCGAC
>NZ_JANPEO010000341.1:0-4707 GCF_031422975.1 Nocardioides sp.
GGAGTGCTGGTCCTTGCGGGCATCGGCGTCGTCGGTGCCGGCGTCGCGCTGGCGCCCTACCTCGCAGTCCTGGCCCTGACCCTGTTGATCTGGGTCCTCCGTAGTGGCTCGATGGCCGCGAGCTCGGCCGGCCAGCGGCGACAGGTGCGGGGCGTCAAGTGGTACGACGGGGTGCAGGTGCTGCTGGCCGCGCCCTGGCATGCGGTGCGCTCGATCCCGGGCGCGCTGCTGCTGGTGTCGTGGAGCATCGGGCTCGGCCTGGCCGCGGCGCTGCTGTGCTTCGCGGTCGGCGCCGCGATGCTGACCAGCCTCGGGGTCATCGGCGTCGTGCTGGGTGCCGCGATGTGGTGGGGACCGGGGAGTCGCCGTCTGCGCGGCCCGGTGCACCGGCTCTCGCACCCGATCAGTGCCCGGCCGCTGGTGTGGTTCTTCGCCGTCGTCGCGACCGTGGCCGTCGCCACCGGCCTCGGCGCCGCCGCGTCCGCGCAGGGGCCGAACTGGTCGCCCGCCAACGACCGGCCGTTCGCCGACGTCAGCCTGCCGTCCTGGCTCGAGCCCTGAGCCAGCCCTGATCCAGCCCTGACCGCGATCCGAGACTGGGCGCCGATCTCACTCCGGCTGCGGCAGTCCGTGGCACAGTGGGGGCATGCGCATCACCGGCACCATCATCATTGCCTAGCGCGACGGGTCTCCCGCCGCGCCAACCTCCTGACCCCGGGAGGTTTTTTTGTGCCCCGACCAGCCCCGATGAGAAGGATTCATCCGATGTCCCAGCCGTTCGACCTGCAGGGCTCCTTCCACGTCTACGACACGACGCTGCGTGACGGCGCGCAGCAGGAGGGGCTCAACCTCTCCGTCGCCGACAAGCTGACGATCGCGCGCCAGCTGGACGGACTCGGGGTCGGCTTCATCGAGGGAGGATGGCCGGGCGCGAGCCCCAAGGACACCGAGTTCTTCCGCCGCGCCAGCCAGGAGCTCGACCTGCGGCACGCCCGCCTCGCGGCCTTCGGAGCGACGCGTCGGGTCGGGATCAGGGCGGCCGACGACCCGCAGGTCGCGGCGCTGCGCGACAGTGGCGCCTCGGTCGTGACCCTGGTCGCGAAGTCGCACGACCGGCACGTCGAGCTGGCGCTGCGCACCACGCTCGAGGAGAACCTGGCGATGGTCCGCGACACCGTGTCGCACCTGCGCGCGGAGGGCCAGATGGTCTTCCTCGACGCCGAGCACTTCTTCGACGGCTACCGCGACAACCGCGACTACGCGCTCGAGGTGCTGCGTACGGCGACGGAGGCCGGCGCCGAGGTCGTCGCCCTGTGTGACACCAACGGCGGCATGCTGCCCGACTGGGTCTCGGACGTGGTCACCGATGTGATCGCCTCGACCGGAGCGCGCGTCGGCATCCACGCCCACAATGACAGCGGCTGCGCGGTCGCCAACTCGCTGGCCGCGGTGGCCGCCGGCGCCACCCACGTGCAGGGCTGCATCAACGGCTACGGCGAACGCACCGGCAACGCCGACCTCGTCTCCGTCGTGGCCAACCTCGAGCTCAAGCTGGACCGCCGGGTCCTGCCGACCGGGCTGCTGCGCGAGGCCACCCGCATCGCGCACGCCGTGGCCGAGGTGACCAACTTCCCGCCGGCGTCGCGCCAGCCCTATGTCGGGACGTCGGCCTTCGCCCACAAGGCAGGCCTGCACGCGTCGGCGATCAAGGTCGATCCCAGCCTCTACCAGCACATGGACCCGGTCGACGTCGGCAACGACATGCGCCTGCTCGTCTCGGACATGGCCGGTCGCGCCTCCATCGAGCTCAAGGGCCGTGAGCTCGGCTTCGACCTCACGGACAGTCCAGAGGACCGCGAGCTGGTGGCCCGCGTCACCGACCGGGTCAAGGCGATGGAGCAAACCGGATACACCTTCGAGGCGGCCGATGCCTCCTTCGAGCTGCTGCTGATCGAGGAGGTCGAGGGAGTCCGTCCCTCCTACTTCGACGTCGAGTCGTGGCGCGTCATCACCGAGACCCTGACCCACGCCGGGCCTGGCGAGGAAGCGGTGTCCGAGGCGACGGTCAAGCTCGTGGCCGAGGACGTCCGCTACGTCGTGACCGGCGAGGGCAACGGTCCGGTCAACGCCCTCGACGCGGCCCTGCGGACGGCCATCGGCCAGGCCTTCCCGGAGGTCGCGAAGTTCGAGCTCATCGACTACAAGGTGCGGATCCTCGACCAGGGCCACGGCACCGACGCGATCACCCGGGTGCTGATCGAGACCTCGGACGGCGCGTCGTCGTGGGTCACCGTCGGAGTCGGGCACAACGTGATCGAGGCGTCCTGGGGTGCTCTCGTCGACGGGCTGACCTTCGGCCTGCGCAAGCACCACCGCTGAGATCAGGCGCAGACCACGCGACGCACGAGGTCGTCCCAGGCAGCCTCGATCCGCCCCACCGGGATCTGCTCGTGGTCGACCTGTTGCTCGAGGATGACGACCTCCAGCGGCGCCATCAGGGCCGTGGCGAGCAGAGGGATGTCGCCGTCGACGCCGAGTGCGGTGAGCAGGTGGCGCACGTGCATCGCGGAGAACGACACCGCGGCGTACGACCGGGCCCCGGTGTGCCCGGCGCCGCGGATCAGCGCGGCGTGCGCGAGGTTGAGCCGCAGCCGCGAGTGTCCGAAGGCGAGCAGCCGTGCCATCGGGTCATCGTGCGGGCCGAGCGGGGGAGGGCCGCCGATGACCGATCCCTGCCAGTCGGTCTCCGAGCGGTTGAGCACGGCTGCCATCAGGCCCTCGCGGCTCCCGAAGCGGCGGAAGACCGTGCCCTTGCCCACGCCGGCCTCGTGCGCGACAGCGTCCATGGTGACCCCGTCGACCCCGCAGTGGTCGATCAGTCGCTGGGCGGCGGCGAGCAGGGCCTCGCGATTGCGGGCCGCGTCGGAGCGTTCCTGCGGCTGCTGGTCGGCACGAGGAAGCTCGATGGGCACGGGCTCACCCTACGGTCCGCCCCGACCCGGGAATAGAACCGGACCGTGGTCCGTTTGCGCTCACATGACTACCTCTACGCAGACTCGTGTCGCTGTCCTGGTCGGCTCCCTCCGGGCCGACTCCCTCAACCGGCGCATCGCCGAGCACCTCGTGGCCAACGCGCCCGAGGGCGTCTCGCTGGAGATCGTCGAGGGCCTCGACCAGGTCCCGTTCTACAACGAGGAGATCGACGGCGCCGAGGCCCCGGCCGCCGCCGTCGCCCTCCGTGCGGCCGTCGCCTCCGCCGACCGCCTGCTGTTCGTCACGCCCGAGTACAACGGCACCCTGCCGGCCGTGCTGAACAACGCCATCGACTGGCTCTCGCGCCCCTACGGTCAGGGCGCGATCAAGGGCAAGCCCTTCGCAGCCGTGGGCGCGACCCCCACGCCCTACGGCGGCAAGTGGTCGCACGAGCACGCTCGCCACTCCGCAGCCATCGCCGGCGCCCAGGTGGTCGAGGGAGTCGTGGCCAGCGAGTCCGCCCTCAACGGTGATCTCCTTGCCGACGCCGCCGCCCTCGAGCGTCTCGTCGGCGCCCTCAACGCCCTCGTGTCGCACGAGAGCACCCCTGCGGCTGCCTGACGCCGGAGTACGGTCACCGACGTGGCCGCCCTCCATGACCTGACTGCCCTCGAGCAGGGTGACCTCGTCCTTCGCGGCGAGGTCACCCCTCTCGACCTGGTCGAGCACTACCTCGCCCGCGCCGACTCCGTCGGGGCGTTCGTCACCTCCACCCCCGACCGGGCGCGGGCGCAGGCGCGACGACTCCAGGACCACGCTCGCCCCGACGACGCCGGCCCGCTGTGGGGCGTGCCCACCGCGATCAAGGACCTGCACCCGACCGCGGGAGTGCGCACGACCTTCGGCTCCGCGGCCTACGCCGACTTCGTCCCCGATGAGTCGGACGACGTCGTGCTCACCCTCGAGGCCGCCGGCCTGCCGAGCCTCGGCAAGACGAACACGCCGGAGTTCGGCTCGCCCTGCTACACCGAACCGGATGTCGCCCCGCCGGCGGTCACGCCCTGGGACCCCCGCCGCACGGCCGGCGGTTCCTCCGGTGGCGCTGCCGCGGCCGTGGCTGCCGGCCTGGTGCCCGTGGCGCCGGGCTCGGACGGCGGTGGCTCCATCCGGATCCCGGCCTCGTGCTGTGGGCTGGTCGGCCTCAAGCCGACGCGCGGCCGGATCAGCGCCGCCCCCAAGTACGGCGATCCGGTCGGACTCTCCACGGCCGGCCCCCTGGCCCGCACCGTTCGCGACGCTGCCGCCCTGCTCGACGTGATGGCGGGTCGGCGAGTCAGTGATCCCTCCTGGGCGCCACCTCCTCTCGGGTCGTTCCTGGCTGCCTGTGACCGAGACCCCGGACGGCTGAGGGTCGGTCGCTTCGTCACACCAGTGATCACCGACAGTGAGGTCGACCCGAGCTCTCGAGCGGCGTGGCAGGAGACCTCGGAGCTCCTCGCCAACCTCGGCCACGAGGTCGTGGACATCGACGTGCCGCTGCCTCGCGAGGCAGTGTCCACGTTCGAGCTCTGCTGGGCCGTGCTGACGGCCCTGTCCGAGGCACCGGCCGGTCGCGAGCACCAGCTCCGGCCGCTCACGCGCTGGCTGTCCGAGAAGGGACGCGCGGTGAGCGGTCCCGAGTTCGGTCTCGCGATCGGTGCGATGAGGAGGTACGCCGCGGGCGCGTTGTCCGCG
>NZ_JANPEO010000342.1:0-1743 GCF_031422975.1 Nocardioides sp.
CCACGGTGACTGTTCCGAGTGCGGGCAGCCAGGTGGACTCGGTGGACAGGTCGGCGGGCAGCAGCAGCCGCTCGGGGGCGGTGAACCCCGAGACCGCGGCGATGTGCCCGCTTGGGTCGACCGCGAGGACGCGCCCACCCATGCGGGCGAGGACGGGCGCGGCATACGCGCGCAGGCGCTCGAGGGACCTGCGGTGCTCGCTGCGGACCTCGGCTTCTGCGAGCTTGGCGGTGACGCCGACGAGGGCCAGCACGGAGCGCTGGACCGAGTGCGCCGGCCCGCTGATGTCGATCGCGCCCAGCGTCTCGCCGGTCCAGGGATCGAGGACCGGGGCGGCCGCGCAGCTCCAGCGCGTGTGCGACTCGACGTAGTGCTCGGGGCCGCGGATGTGCACGGGCTCGCCCAGGACCAGGCAGGTGCCGATGGCATTGGTCCCGACGTTGGCCTCGGTCCACGCCGAGCCCGGCACGAACCCCAGCCCGTCAGCCAGACGGCGTACGCCGGTGCGCCCGCGCTGCCACAGGACGCGGCCGTCGGTGTCGGTGACCACGACGAGCAGGCCGTCGTCGACGACGGGGGCCAGGGACGAGGTGATGCTCGGCAGCAGCGGCGCCAACGCGCTCGTGGTGCGACGCGACTCGACCTCGCCCTCCGTCAGTGGAGTGACCGCGGGCTCGGCGCCCGGGGCCAGCCCTCCTGCGCGGACGCGTCGCCACGACGCGCTCACCTCTGGACGGGCTGATGGGGTGGGCGCGGTGGGCGCACCGCCGTTGAGCACGCGCTCACGAGCACGCCACGCACTGCGCTCTTCGCTCATGCCGCCTCCACTCGTTGCAACCCCGTGCAACCCTGCCGCCGATGGTACGACCGGGTGTGTGCTGGGTCACGTCGGAAGGAGACACCATGACCGAGACACTCGACGCCCCTGCCACCACCGAGACGACCGACCCCAGTGCAATTGCCACTGCCTGGCTTGACGGATTCGAGGCCGCCCTGGCCGCCCGCGACGTCCCGGGCGCCGCCGCGATGTTCGCAACGGAGTCCTACTGGCGAGACCTGGTCTCGTTCAGCTGGAACATCACCACGGTCGAGGGCCGGACCGGGGTCGGCGACCTGCTCGACCAGACCCTCGTCGGCACCGAGCCGTCGGGGTTCGCGCTGGACGAGCCCGCCGACGGGGCCGGCGGCGTGGTGACCGCATGGTTCCTGTTCGAGACCGGGCTGGGCCGCGGGCGTGGCCTGCTGCGGCTGGTGGAGGAGGACGGCGAGCACAGGGCGTTCACCCTCCTCACCACGCTCTACGAGCTCAAGGGGCACGAGGAGCCGCGCAACGAGCACCGCCCGCGCGGCGCCGAGCACGGCGCGGACAAGCAGCGCCAGACCTGGCTCGAGCGCCGCCAGGAGGAGGCCGAGAGCCTCGGCAGCACGACCCAGCCCTACGTGCTGGTGATCGGCGGCGGCCAGGGCGGGATCGCGCTCGGCGCACGGCTGCGACAGCTCGGCGTACCGAGCCTCGTGATCGACAAGCACCCACGACCCGGTGACCAGTGGCGCAACCGCTACAAGTCCCTGTGCCTGCACGACCCGGTCTGGTACGACCATCTGCCCTACCTGAAGTTCCCGGACAACTGGCCGGTCTTCGCGCCCAAGGACAAGATCGGCGACTGGCTCGAGTCCTACACGAAGATCATGGAGGTGCCCTACTGGTCGAGCACCACCGCGACCAGTGCGTCCTGGTCCGAG
>NZ_JANPEO010000343.1:0-3875 GCF_031422975.1 Nocardioides sp.
CGAAGCCTGAACGTACCGGTGGCCCCCGGGGTAACCCCGGGGAGGCGAACTGACGACACGCGCCAGTGCACCGTCTCGAGATTGCGCTGCCGCACGGGCCAACCATAGCCGCCAAAATACTGCCAACGGTTGATCACGGCTGCAGCGTCGCTCCGCGTCACATGCGGATCGACTTATGACGAGCGAGCGCACGCCTCTGCGGACTAGGGTCGCGATGGTGAGCGACGACCTGGACGTACGCCGTCCCGACCTAGTCGGCGTGAGCCGCACCGGCACGGTGAGGTGGTTCAAGCAGGAGAAGGGCTACGGCAGGATCACCGCCGACGATGGTGAGGTGCTCTTCGTCCACTACTCGGACATCGTCGCTGAGGGTTACCGGTTCGTCGTTGCAGAGCAACGGGTCGGCTTCGTATGGCGCGGCGGGATCATGGATCACGGTCGCCACCACGCTGAAGACGTGCGCGTCCTTGACGAGGCGTCTGAGCCGTAGCGGTCGGCTCACGTCTCGCAAGCGGATCCCCCACCGGAACCGTGCGGTCGTCCGCTCCGTCGCACCCGTATGTGGTCCTTGTCTGCGACGGCACTCGCGTCGGCGCTGCTCATACTCGCCGGCTGCGGCTCCGACGCCGCGGGCGGACGGGCCACCTCGGGGGTGACCGGTCACGTCACGCTGGGACCAACCTGCCCGGTCGAATCGGCTGGCAGTCCGTGTGAGGACCAGCCGCCCGCGAACGTCGTAGTGACGGTCTCTGAGGCACTCCCGGGTGAGGCGTACGGGGCGGGACCGGCGGTCGCCCGGGGCACCACCAATGCCGAGGGGTCCTTCCGCATCGCGGTGCCACCGGGCGAGTACATGGTCACGGCGCACGCGGGCATGTCCTGCGAGCTGATGGATGCCCGTGTCCTCGAGGACAGGTTCGTCACCGTGACGGTGACCTGCGACACCGGCATCCGCTGAACAGGTCGCGATCTCGGAGACACCGCTCCGAGCGACGAGAGCTACGCGCCCACGACAGGTCGCCCGACAGACCGGTGACGTCGCGCGGGACCAGTCTGGCTGGCGCACGGCGTGGCCGTGAGGCAATCGTCACGTGGAACGTGACGGTGCGAGATCGCCAAGGCGATCACGGCGCAGCGTTCTGTGCCGCTGGCGCCATCGGGGTCCGCGATCGCTGAGACGAACGGTTCCCGATGAGGACACCCGTCCGTAGCGCCTTGCCGCCGCCCACCCGGTCTGATCCAGGCACGACCGTGGTCCCGCACGCCGAACCGTCCGCGGACGGTTGTCGGCGAGTCGGACGGCGCCGGTCAACCTCCGCGTGAGCATCAGGACGTCTCGACAGCCCCGTCCGGAGCTCCGTCCCCGGACAGGGACCCAGTACGGGGCAGGCACTGATGACCAAGTGCCGCGAGTTCGCCCTGGTGCCAACCTCCGCGCCGTCGACAGCGTGTGAATCAGTCGCCCAGCTCGGCCCGCCGACGGATGACGTACTCCTCGAGCTCCTGGCGGATGGCGTCGTCGAGGGCCGGCTGTTCGTACTCCACCAGCTTCTTCGCATAGATCTCCGCGGCCCGGTCGTTGGCGTCCTTGCCCCCGTTGCGCATCCACTTCTCGTAGTTGTCCGACGACGACAGCAGCGGTCGGTAGAAGCAGGTGCGGAAGCGTTCCATGGTGTGCGCGGCGCCCAGGAAGTGGCCACCGTGGCCGACCTCCTCGTGCGCGCCGAACGCCATCGATGCCTCGTCGATCTCGAGCGGGGTGAACTCGGCCTGCATCATCTGCAGCAGCTCGATGTCGACGATGAACTTCTCGTAGCCGGCCACGAGGCCACCCTCGAGCCAGCCGGCCGAGTGCATCACCCAGTTCGCGCCGGCGAGGAAGGTCGGCATCATCGTCATCAGCGCCTCGTAGCCCGCCTGTGCGTCGGCCACCTGCGAGGACGTCAGGCCGCCACCGGTGCGGAACGGCAGGCCGAAGTGGCGGGCGATCTGCCCGGTGCACAACAGCCCGATCCCGGACTCCGGCGTGCCGAAGGTCGGCGAGCCCGACTGCATGTCGATGTTGGAGAGGAAGGACCCGAAGATCACCGGGCAGCCGGGGCGGATCAGCTGCGAGAGGGCTATTCCCGACAGCGCCTCGACGATCTGCTGCACCAGCGCGGCGGGGATGGTGACCGGCGACATCGCGCCCATCAGGATGAACGGGGTGAGCACGACGGGCTGCCCGGCGCTGGAGTACTCGAACTGCGCCTCCAGCATCCGGTCGTCCCAGCGCAGCGGGGAGTTGCAGTTGATCAGCGAGATCGAGACCGGCGTCTCCTCGATCGCCTCCCGCGAGCCGAACAGGATCTCGCCCATCTTGATGGTGTCGGCGGCGTTGACGCCCGAGACGACGTTGCCCATGTAGATCTTGTCGGTGAGCGACATCAGCGCATAGGTCATGTCGAGGTGCCGGCTGTCGAGAGGAGTGTCGTTGGGCTCGCAGATCACGCCGCCCGCGGAGTCCAGCACGGGGAAGCTCTGCGCCAGCTTCGTGAAGTTGCGGAAGTCGTCCATCGTGGCGTCGCGGCGCACCTCGCCCTGCCGGACGAACGGCGGGCCGTAGACGGCGCCGAAGGCCATCGAGTCACCACCGATGTGGATCGTGTTCGCGGGGTTGCGGGCCTGGACGTCGAACTCGCGCGGGGCCTTGGCCACCTGCTCGAGCACGAAGTCGGGGTCGAGGAAGACCGTGTTGCCCTCCACCCGCTGGCCCGCCTTGCGGAACAGCTCGAGCGCACGGTCGTCCATGAACTCGACGCCGATCTCGGTCATCAGCTTTCGCCAGCCTCGATCCAGCATCGCCATCGCGTCCTCGGACAGCACCTCGTAGCGCGGCATCGCGTTGCGGAACACGGTTCCTCCTGATCTGCCGGGGTGCTTGACCGCTGACCCCGACGACTCGTAGCCTCATCATGTGGGACCAACGTTCCACATCATGGAACACGAGGGAAGCCCCCCACCCCGAGGAGTCGTCGTGAGCGACCGCGACATCGACCGGGCCACCGGCCCGACCAACGGCACGCGCGCCGTCGACCGCGCCGCCGATCTGGTCGCGACGGTCGTGCGCGCCGATGAGCCGATGACCTTCGCCGCCCTCCAGGACGCCAGCGGGCTCGCCAAGTCGACGACCTCGCGGATGCTGACCGCACTCGAACGCTCGGGCCTGCTCGAGCGCGACCGCGCCGGGTCCTACGTCGCCGGCCGGCTGTTCTGGCTGTACGCCGCCCGCCACGACCCGTGGGAGGAACTGGCTCGCTTGGCCATGCCGATCCTTGAAGCCGTCGGTGACAAGACCGGCGAGACCGTCAATCTCGGCGTGGCCCGCGGCGAACGCGTCGTCCACGTTGCGCAGGTCGATGCCCGCTATCTGCTCGGCACCCGCGACTGGACCCAACTCGAGGTTCCGGCGCACACCTCTTCGCTTGGCAAGGTGCTTTATGCCTACGACGTGCTGCCCATGCCCACCGGCAAGTTGGAGCAATTGACCGAGTCCACGGTCGCCACTAGCCGCGAATTGCTCAGCCAGCTGGGCGTCGTACGCCGACAAGGTTTTGCCACCACCGTCAACGAACTCGAAGTTGGACTGACGGGCATCGCTGCCCCGGTCCGAATTAGCAGAGTCGAATCCATCGCCGCCCTCGGCATTTCCGGCCCCACGACCCGCCTGGGAGACGGAAGATTAGGCGATGGCCAAGAGACGTTCGGCCGCTATCTGGTCGAGCAAGCCGAGCGGCTAACCGCGCTGCTCGCGCGCCCCACATCAAAGGTTCGCACTAGCAAGGAGGGTGCCGCATGACTTCCCCCATCAACCCCGGCGCAGATCGCCCACAAGA
>NZ_JANPEO010000344.1:0-11015 GCF_031422975.1 Nocardioides sp.
GCACGGCCGCCGGTCCGGACGACCAGCATCGGGTCGCCGTGCAGCACCACCTCGTGCGGCAGGTCGGGGACCTCGCCCTCGAGGCCCACGTGCGCGACGACGGGCGGGATCGCGGGCATGGTCCGGTGCACCGCACCCGCCAACGCCGGCAGCCGCCGCGGGTCGATCGCGCACACCACGGCATCGGCGTCGAGGTCTCCGTCGGCGGTGCGGACGCCGACCGCCCGACCGTCGCGCACCACGATGTCCAGCACCGGCGTGTCCCGCTCCACGGTGACCCCGCGCGTCGCGAGGCGCTCGGCCAGCGCCGACCCGATGGCCGCGAGCCCCCCCGGCACCGTCCAGGCGCCGAAGGTCTGTTCGAGGTAGGAGGTCACGCCCATCCAGACCGGCACGTTGCGCAGGTCGTGGCCGTCGATGACGAACGGATGACTGGCCACCAGGCGCAGCCGCTCGTCCTTGAACACCCGGCGCAGCCGTTTGTGCAGCATCTCGCGACTGCCGAGCAGGTCGGTCAACTCCGGCGGTGAGAGCGCCGGGTCCCACGCCTGCTCGAGATAGCCGCGGCGCAGCGCGTCCCAGGTGTCGGAGTGCGCGTCGACGTACGCCGACCAGCTCCCACCGAGGCCGCCCAGCTCGTCGAAGGCGGCGATCTGCGCGGCGCGGGAGGCGCTCGGAAGGCGCAGCACGGAGCGGTCCTCGAAGCGGTGCTCGCGGATCATGTCGAGCGGCTCGAGCTCGGGCTCGAGGGGACGGCCGGACTTGCGGAACAGGTCGCGGATGACGGCCGGCAGCAGCGTCGTCGTGGGGCCCGCGTCCCAGGTGAAGCCGTCGGCACTGATCGGCTGCAGGGCACCGCCGAGGGTGGCCGAGCGTTCGAGGAGGGTGACGTCGTGGCCGAGCTTGGCCAGCCGTGCGGCGCTGGCCATGCCGCCGAAGCCGCCACCGATGACGACGATCCGCAGCGCAGTCATGGGGCGCTCACACCGACGCCGCGATCGGATCCTTCTTCTTCCACCTGCGCCACCCCCGCCGGACCAGCCTGGCCAGGAAGTACAAGCTGATCAGTCCGATGATCAGCAGGACCCCGGCGATGGCCGCGGCTGCCTCGGGGTGGTTGATCGCGAAGGCCACGACCCCGAAGACGGCCACGTCCTCGGCAAGGCTCGCGCCGATGTTGGTCACCGGCTCCGGGGAGGAGTTGATGGCCAGTCGTCCACCGGCCTTGACCAGGTGGGACAACAGTGCGGTCCCACCGCCGACGACGCCGAGGACCGCCTGGTCCAGCGTCGACGCGTCACCGGCGAGCAGCACCCCGATCACGGCACCTGCGGTGGGGCGGATGGCCGTGGAGATCGCGTCCCAGGAGGAGTCGATGTAGGGGATCTTGTCGGCGATGAACTCCATCGCGTAGAGGAAGCCGGCAACCGTGAGGATGTCCCAGCGCGAGAGCACGTCGGGGATCTGGGAGAAGTCGTTGAGCCTGTCGGCGACGCCCAGCACGAGCACGACCAGATAGGCGTTGATGCCGCTGGCCCAGCCGCTGGAGAAGACGAGAGCGAGTGATTCCACGCTGACACCCTAGTGAGGGGAGAGGGCAGCTCCGGCGTACGCCGCAGTGCGGACGGTCAGGGCTGCTCGGCGTCGATCACCGGCTCCGGCCGCGTCGAGCCCGCTGATCGGCGTACGACACGTGGAGCACGCGGGGTTGATCCAGGTCTCCGTCACTCGACCTCGATCTCGTGGGCGCCGGTCATCGCGACGAGCTCGTCGAACGTCGTGGAGAAGACGGCGGCAGGATGGCCGGCGGCGGCCCACACGACGTCGTGCCGGCGCAGCCACGAGTCGATCCAGGTGGGCACCGGAGCGGGGTGGTCGATCGGGGACACGCCGCCGATGACCTGGCCGGTGTGCTGCTTGACGAACTCGGGCGATGCGCGGGTGAGCTCGGTCACGCCGATGCGTTCGGCGACCCTGGCGGTGTCGACGCGGTGGGCGCCGGACGTGAGGATGAGGGCGGGGATGCCGCCGGTGTCGAAGACCAGGCTGTTGGCGATGGCGCCGACCTCACACCCCAGCGCCTGCGCCGCGAGTACGGCCGTGTGGACCGAATCGGGCAGGATGACCACGTCACCGATGCCACCGCGCCGGTGCAGGTCGTCTCGGAACGAGGTGATCGCAGGGTGCTCGGTCGACATGACGCGAGCCTAGTCAGGGAAGGGGTCCATGCCGATGAGGGATCTGCCCGGATCGATCACCCACGCGCTGCGCAACCTGCTCGCGCTGGTCGTGGTGAGCGCTGCGGCCGTGCTGCTGACCTGGCTCCAGCACGACGAGATCATCCGGTCGTGGGCCAAGGGCAACTCCTCGGCCCAGGAGATCCTCACGTCGGGTGGCCTCGCCGCGTTGCGCGAGTCGGCGATCGTGCCGAAGTTCGTGCCGTTGGCGATCGTCTCGTTCGTCGTCTTCCTGGTGCTCGTCGTGGTGCTGGGTGCCTTCCTCGTCGACGGCCACGGGTGGTCACGGCTGGTCCTGACCGGCACCAGCATCTTCGGCCTCCTCGTCTCGTTCATCGGGCTCACCCACGGCCTGCCCCCGGCCTTCGTCATCGTCTCGGCGCTCTTCTTCGTGCTCTGCCTGAGCCTCGTCCTCCTCTTGTGGCGCAAGGACACCAGCACCTATTTGCGCGTGCACTGAAACGGGTTCGCCCTCGCTCTTGACCCACTGTCGGTGGGGCCGTGTACCTTTGGCCTTGTTCGAACATCTGTTCGGACGCGGCTCCGGTGGCGGTGACCTCGACCCCCACCGCCCCCGGAGCCGGTGGCGGGGTCGGTGAGCGGTGAGGAGACGCAGATGCGGCTGTACGACGACCCCGTCGAAGTGCGACGAGGAGAGACCGAGGGGCCCGACCAGTTCCTGTGGCGAGGCCGGTTGTGGAAGGTGCGCGCCGTGCTCGCGCACTGGGTGGAGACCGCTCCGTGGTGGCAGTCCACCAGCGAGGCCGCGGAGCCGACGGTGGGCGCCGACCTGCTCGTCGAGCGTGAGCTGTGGCGGGTCGAGGCCGGCCGGGGGATCAGCACCAGCGGTGTCTTCGACCTCTCCTTCGACTGGTCCGACGGCCACTGGCAGCTCGTCGGCTGTGCGGACTGACGGGCGGTGCTGATGATGAATCCCCATCTGTTGCCCGCGACGACCCACTCCTATCTCGCGCTGGCCGCCGAGTCGCTGCAGGAGTCGATCACTGCCCGCGACGTGCCCACCCGCTATGCCTGCGCCCATGTCGCGGCGTTGCGGGCTGCGGCTGCCCTGCTGGCAGCCCGGGCCAAGCCCACGGCTCGTCGCGGACGCCAGAAGAATGCCTGGGTGCTGCTGGCCGAGCTCGCGCCCGAGCTCGCCGAGTGGGCCAGGTTCTTCGCGGCCGGTGCCGGCAAGCGGGCGGCCGCCGAGTCCGGCTCCACCCGAGCCGTCAGCGAGCGTGAGGCCGACGACCTGGTCCGCGACGCCGATCGGTTCCTGGCCGTGATCGAGTCGGCGCTGGGGCTGGTGCCTCACGCCCACCTCGACCAACGCCTGGCAGTGGGCATGGCAGTCGGTCAGTCCGGTGTCGCCTGACCCGTTCGTCCATCTCCATGTGGCTTCGGGCTACTCCCTGCAATACGGGGCGTCGCATCCGCAGACGCTCGTCGAGCGTGCCACCGAGCAGGAGATGGACACGCTCGCCCTCACCGATCGCGACGGCACGTACGGCGCAGTGAAGTTCACCCAGGCCTGCGCGCGCGCCGGCATCCGGCCGGTGCTCGGGGTGGACCTGGCCGTGGCTCCCGTGGGCCCGCGGCCCCAGGCCGCCCGACAAGAGCTGGTTGTGCGCACTCCGGTGCGCGGTGGCGCTCACCGGGACCTGCCTGCCCACCGGGGCGGGTTGCCCCGGGTGACGTTCCTGGCCACCGGCAAGGACGGCTGGTCGGCGATCTGCCGGATGGTCTCGGCCACCCACCTCACCGGTGAGCGCGGTCGGCCGGTCGCCACCCTCGAGCTGCTCGCCGAGCACCTCATGGGCGGCGATGTGATGGTGCTGCTCGGGCCGGCCTCCGAGGTCGGGGTGGCGGCGGCCCGGCGGCGCGACGACCTCGGGCTGGCGGCGTTGGCGCCGTGGCGCGACATCGTGCCCCGCGACAACCTGATCGTCGAGCTGGTCTCGCACCGGCTCCCCGACAGCTCCGCGCATGCCGCGCGGATGGCCGGGATCGCCCGGCGGGCAGGGCTGGGCACGGTGCTGACCAATGCGGTGCGCTACGCCGACCGCCTCGACGCCCCGACCGTCGACGTGCTCGATGCGGCGAGGCGACTGGTCGCCCTCGACCGACGACACGTCGATCGCGGCAACGCCGAGGGCTTCTTGAAGTCCGGCAAGCAGATGCACGAGATGGCCGAGGAGATCTGCCGGCTGTCCGGTCTCGCCACCAACACGGAGATGGCGGCACGACAGCTGCTGGCCCGGACCCGGGCCGTGGCCGATCGCTGTGCCCTCGACCCGCGCGGCGACCTCGGCATCGGCGAGGTCCACTTCCCGGAGTTCCAGCTCAGCGGAGGGGGCACCAGCGCCGACGGGATGCTGCGCGCCCGCTGCGAAGGTGCGATCGGCGGCCGCTACGGCTCGGCGCCGCGCCAGCGCATCTGGAAGCGCCTCGACGACGAGCTCGAGATGATCCGCGGGCTCGGCTATGCCCCCTACTTCCTGACCGTCGCCGACATCACCGACCTGATCGGTGAGATGGGCATCCGCCGGGCCGCCCGCGGCTCGGGTGCCGGCAGCCTGGTCAACTACCTCCTCGGCGTCTCCGGCGTCGACCCGATCCGCCACGGCCTGCTGATGGAGCGCTTCCTCTCGCCCCTGCGCGCCTCGCTGCCCGACATCGACGTCGACGTGGAGTCGGCACGTCGGCTCGAGGTCTACGAGGCGATCTTGGACAAGTACGGCGCAGAGCGCTGTGTCTGCGTGTCGATGATGGACACCTACCGCGTCCGTCATGCCGTGCGCGACGTCGGAGCGGCCCTGGGCATGCCGCCCGGTGAGATCGACGCGATCGCCAAGGCGTTCCCCCACATTCGCGCGCGAGACGCGCGGGTCGCCCTGCGGGAGCTGCCCGAGCTGCGGATCAGCGGGCTGGGCGAAGATCGCCTCGACCTGATGTTCCGCCTGGTCGAGCGCCTCGACGGACTGCCCCGACACATCGCCGTACACCCCTGCGGAGTGCTGCTCTCCGACATCACCCTGCTCGACCGCACGCCGGTCGAGGCGTCCTATGCCGGCTTCCCGATGAGCCAGTTCGACAAGGACGACGTGGAGGCGCTCGGGCTGCTCAAGCTCGACGTGCTCGGCATTCGCATGCAGTCGGCGATGGCCCATGCGGTGGCCGAGATCAAGCGGGTCGACGACGTGGAGATCGACCTCGACGACGAGGCACAGGTGCCCTTCGACGACGAGACGACCTATCGGATGATCAGCGAGGCCAAGACGTTGGGAGTGTTCCAGATCGAGTCGCCCGGCCAGCGCGAGCTCGTCGGCAAGTCCGGCATCGACTCCTTCGACGACATCATCACCGACATCTCGCTGTTCCGGCCCGGGCCGGTCAAGAGCGACATGATCACCCCCTACCTCGAGGCCAAGCAGGGCTGGAAGACCGTCCACTACATCCACGACGACCTGCGACCGATCCTCGAGCAGACCCAGGGCGTGGTGGTCTTCCACGAGCAGGTCATCGAGATGATCGCCCTGTTCACCGGGGTCTCCTATGCCGAGGCCGACGAGAAGCGCCGCGCCCTCGGCGACGTCGAGGGGATGGCTGAGACCAAGGTCTGGTTCCATCCGCGCGCGCTCGGCCGCGGCTATGCCTTGGCCTTGGTGGAGCGGATCTGGAAGGTGCTCGAGGCCTTCGCCTCCTTCGGTTTCTGCAAGGCGCACGCCGCGGCCTTCGCGTTGCCGACCTATCAGTCGGCCTGGCTCAAGGCCCACTATCCGGCCCACTTCCTGGCCGGTGTGCTCACCCACGACCCGGGCATGTATCCCAAGCGACTGATCCTCGACGACGCCCGGCAGTTCGGCATCGGCGTGCACGGGCTCGACGTCAACGCCTCGGCCGCCGACTACGTCGTGGAGGCGGCCGACCCCGAGGGGTATGCGATCCGGTTGGCACTGGCCGAGGTCAAGGGCATCAGCGGCGCCGAGGTCGCCCGGATCGTCACCGCCCGGCGCGACACCCCCTACGTCTCGCTCTCCGACTTCTTCCAGCGTGCCCCGGTCTCGCGGCCGGTGCTGGAGCGGCTGGTGCTGGCCGGCGGGTTCGACGCGATCTACCGCATCGGCGGCGGCGAGCAGACCATCCGGCCACGCGGTCGCCTCACTCGCCGCGACCTCCTGCTCCAGGTCGCCGAGCTCGAACTGCACGCCCGGGCGCTGGATCGCGCATCTCGCGGCCGGGGGAGAGGGCTGTCGCGGACCCCGGTGCGCGCCACCGAGAGGGCCAGTGAGGCCGCCGACCGCAACAGCACCGACCCGACGACCCGCGAGCAGGCACCCACGCTGGAGCGGCATCCGTTGGCGGACGCCGGGGTGTGGGCCAAGGCCGCCGCCCAGTCGAGGGCCACCGCCGCGCCGCGCCCGATCGAATCGGTGCAGCTCACCTTGAGCCTGGGCGACGAGCCGGGCTCCGGTGGCGAGGTGGCGACGGGGCTGCCGGAGATGACCACCGACGAGCGGATGCGTGCCGAGCTGGAGATCCTCGGCCTCGACGTCACCCAGCACGTCGTGACGCCCTACGCCGACTTCCTCGACGCGCTCGACATCACCCGCAGCAAGGACCTCCTCAACCGCCGCAGCCGCTGCGAACTGCTGGTCGCAGGGGTGAAGGTCGCGACCCAGACGCCGCCGATCCGCTCCGGGCGCCGCGTCATCTTCTTGACCCTCGACGACAGCACCGGCCCGGTCGACTGCACGTTCTTCGAGGACGCCCAGGGTCCGTACGCCGCCACGGTCTTCCACTCCTGGCTGCTGGTCGTGCGCGGTGAGCTGCGACGCACCGGCCGACGCGGGGTGTCCCTGCGCGCCACCGGTGCGTGGGAGCTGCCCGCCCTGCACGCGCTCTGGCAGCGCGCCCGCACCCACGACGACGCGATCGCCGCGGTCCGGGCCGAGCTCGCCCGGGTGCCCGAGGGCTACACGCAAGCCGACCAGCCCGAGCGGCGTCGCGTGCTCGTCCACTCCAGCGGCTTCCAGATGTCGCCCTACGCCGACATCAAGCCGGCCGGCGAGGAGGCCAAGGACGTCGCGCGCAAGCTGTGGCACCGCAGCCCCGGGAGTCCGGGATGAACCGGCCACTAGGGTGTTCTCCATGTCCGCCAGCCCCAGCGAGCGTCGCCAGTCCATCCGGTTCGGCGTCGTGTGGACGGCCGTCCGCGACCTGCTGGACCAGCCGGGTTCCTATCACGAGCAGCAGGCCCGCATCGTCGACATCGGCGGCGGCACCGGCGGCTTCGCCGTACCCCTCGCCCAGCTGGGCCACCGGGTCGAGGTCATCGACCCGAGCCCCGACGCCCTCGCGGCGCTCGATCGACGAGCGCGGGAGGCCGACGTCGCCGACCGGATCACCGGTCAGCAGGGCGACCTCGCCGACATGGCCAACCTCGTCGAGGCCGGCGGCGTCGATCTGGTGCTCTGCCACGGCGTGCTCGACGTCGTCGACGACCCCGCCGCCGCGCTGGCGACCATCGCCTCGGTGCTGCGCCCCGGCGGACACCTCAGCCTGCTCGTCGCGCAGCGGCATGCCGCCGTGGTGGCCCGCGCCATGGCCGGTCACTTCCAGGCGGCCCACGACCTGCTCGCCGACCCGACTGCCCGCGCCGGCGCCCGTGGGGGACACCGGTTCACCGTCGAGGAGCTCCAGCCGATGCTCGCCACGGCCGGCCTCTCGACCGTCACGGTCCACGGTGTCCGGGTCTTCGCCGACCTCGTGCCCGGCTCGCTCCTCGACCTCGAGCCCGGTGCCACCGCCGCGCTGGTCGAGCTCGAGAGCGCCGTGTCGACGCGAAGCGAATACCTCCCCCTCGCGACCCAGCTGCACGTGCTCGCCCGCCGCTGAGGTGCCCGTGGGGGCAGGTCATGACTGACCCCGCGAGTCTCGGGTCGAGTGACCTCTCCTGGCTCGCCCCGATCCTGCACGTCGACATGGACGCGTTCTATGCCTCCGTCGCGACCCGGGAGCGACCCGACCTGGCCGACGTCCCGGTGATCGTCGGGGGTGGCAGCCGTGGGGTGGTGCTCTCGGCCAACTATCTCGCCCGGGCCTACGGCGTCCGCTCGGCGTTGCCGATGACGCGGGCCCGCCGACTGTGCCCGACAGCCGTGGTGATCTCGCCCGACTTCGAGACCTTCAGCTCCGTCTCGGCCTCGGTGCTGGAGAACTTCCGCCGCGTCACCCCGCTGGTCGAGGTGGTCTCCCTGGACGAGGCCTTCCTCGACGTACGCGGCTCCACCCGGCGGCTGGGCTCGCCGGCAGAGATCGCTGAACACCTGCGGGCCGTGATCCACGACGAGCAGGGCATCACCTGCTCGGTGGGTGTGGCTGCCTCGGTGTCGGTGGCCAAGCTGGCCAGCCGTCGGGCCAAACCCGATGGCGTCGTGGTGGTGCCGCCGGCCCGGGTGACGGCCTTCTTGCATCCGCTCGACGTCGGCGAGCTGTGGGGAGTGGGGGAGAAGACCCAGGCGATGCTGCACCGGCTGGGGCTGATGACGGTCGGCGACGTGGCCCACACCCCGGTGCGCACCCTCCAGCGCGCCGTCGGCCACCATCTCGGGGCTCAGCTGCACGAGCTGGCCTGGGGCACCGACCGGCGGGCGATCACCTCGAAGGCGGGTCCGCTGGAGCCGGAGCGGTCGATGGGCGCCGACGAGACCTTCACCCGCGACACCGACGACCGGGAGGTGATCGTGCGAGAGCTGCTGCGGCTCTCACACCGGGTCACCGCCCGGATGCGCACCGCCGGGGTGGCCGGTCGCACCGTCACCATCAAGATCCGGTTTGCCGACTTCACCACCATCACCCGCTCGCGCACCCTGCCGGAGGCCACCGACGTGACGGTGGAGATCTTTCGCACCGCCAGCCGTCTCTATGACGCGCTCGGACTGCAACGGGCCCGGCTCCGGCTGGTCGGGGTGCGAGTGGAGGGGCTCGTCTCGCGCACGAGCGTGCAGCGCCAGCTGGTCCTGGGGGAGCCGGAGCACGGTTGGGCCGACGCGGATCGTGCTGTCGACCGGGCCACCCGGCGCTTCGGAACGGCCGCGGTGCGACCTGCGAGCCTCCTGCGCAGCACATGACGGACACAATTTCTCCCAGCCGCTACCTCACCTGCCCTACCCGTGCCTAGACTTGGCGCGTGCCCCTGTCCGAGGAAGAACTGCGACTGCTCGAGCAGATGGAGCGCGCACTCGTCGAAGAGGACCCCAAGCTGGCCTCCACACTCCGGGGCACCACGATGCAGCGAGTGGCTCGCCGCCGCGCGATCATCGCCGGTTTCGTGTTCGCCCTCGGCATGGCAGCGCTCACCACGGGTGTGCTGGCCGGCCAGCCGATCGTCGGCATCGTCGGCTTCGTGATCATGCTCAGCGCGGCCACCATCGGCGTGACTGCCCTGCGCAACCCCGCGATGATGCAACAGCCGATGCGCGAGACCCGGCACGTCGGCTTCGGCGTCGTCGACGGCGGTCGTCAGCAACGATCCAGGGTGCGCGGTCTGCGTCGACCCCGTTCCACCTCGTCCGGCTCCTTCATGGACCGGATGGAAGAGCGCTGGCGGCACCGCCGCGAGCAGGGTCTCTAGCTCCGCACCGAGTCCGAGTCCGCGCCCGCGCGCGTGACGACCTCACCCGCAGGGACGTACGGTGCAGGCCGCAACGACCGCGGCCACCAGCGCGAGCGACGCCGCACCCGGGGGCCGACGCCGTGGTCGAGCGCATCCTCGATCGTCCGGACGTCGCGCATGGCCTGTTCGTGGTCCACCGACGCGCCCGAGCGGGAGTAGCGAGCACGCTCGACCTGTTCGACCAGCCGGTCCAGGGCGCGGACGGCGTCCGGGTTCTGCTCCGCTCCGCGACGGGGACGCTCGGCGGCGGCGTCACCCTCGGCGGAGCCGAACCAGCCGGCCAGCCAGGCGCCGGTGGCCCGCGGGGATCGTCCGTGCGGCCAGCCGTGGCCGAGGTCGACGGCATGGTCGCGGAGCTCGAGCCAGAGGTCCTCGATGTCGCCCAGCAGCCGGTGGTCGCGACGCTTGCGGCGTACGAACGCAGGCAGCAGCAACAGTGCCGCGACCAGGAGCATCGCCAGCGCCACGAGCACGATGCTCAGCCACGGGAACGACGAACCGGCATCGGCGCTCGAACCGGCATCCGGGCTGGCGCCGCGAGAGGGCAGCAGGTCGCTGGAGCGGGTCACGCCCGGCGACGGCGTGTTGCTCGCCACCGGGGCCAGATCGGCGCTGGTGTAGGAGGGGACGGTCTCGGCACGAGCCCCCGGGGTGGGTTCGAACCGCACCCAGCCGGCGCCCGGGAAGAACAGCTCGGGCCACGCGTGGAGGTCGTGTGCGGAGAACTCGTAGATGTTGGGCCCGGCGGACTTCGACTCCAAGAAGCCCACGGCCACCCGGGCCGGGATGCCGATCAGGCGCGCCATGATCGCCATCGACGCGGCGAACTGCTCGCAGTAGCCGACCCGGCCGGACTCGTCGAGGAACGAGTTGAGGGTGCCCTGGTTGCCCTCGTCGAGGCTGGCGGTGCTGTATTCGAAGCCGCCGTCCTGGCGGAACCACTGCTGGAGAGCCCGTGCCTTGCGGAACCGCGTCGCCTCGCTGCCGGTGACAGCGGCGGCGAGCGTGCGTATGTCGCTGGAGATGTTGGCGGGGACCTCGAGGTAGGCCGAGCGCACCGACGCCGCGCCCGACACCGAGTTGTCCATCAGTTCCGGGTC
>NZ_JANPEO010000345.1:0-12403 GCF_031422975.1 Nocardioides sp.
GGAGTTCGCCGTCCAGCTCCTGCAGCTGGTGCACGGGCGTGCCGATCCGTCGATCCGGTCGGCCACCACCCTGAGTGCGCTCGCCGCGCTCAGCAAGGGCGGTTACGTCGGGCGCGAGGACGGGGAGGCGCTGCACGACGCCTATGCGTTCCTACGCACGCTCGAGCACCGGATCCAGCTCTATCGGCTGCGGCGCACGCACGTCATCCCGGAGGACGAGGCGTCGCTGCGCCGCCTCGGTCGGTCGCTGGGGCTCTACTCCGAGCCCGTCGCGGAGCTCGACAAGAGGTGGAAGCACCACCGCCGCGAAGTGCGGCGGCTGCACGAGAAGATCTTCTACCGGCCCCTGCTCGCGGCCGTGGCCAAGCTCGCCGGGGACGACGCGCGGCTGTCGCTGGACGCCGCCGAGGCGCGGCTGGCGGCGCTCGGCTACGACGACCCCAAGGGGGCCTTGCGTCACCTCGAGGCGTTGACCAGCGGCGTGTCGCGCACCTCGGACATCCAGCGGACCCTGCTGCCGGTGATGCTGTCGTGGTTCGGCGACTCGCCCGATCCCGATGCCGGGCTGTTCGGTTTCCGACGGCTCAGCGAGAGCCTGGGTCGCTCGTCGTGGTACCTCAAGATGCTGCGCGACGAGGGCGAGGTGGCCCAGCGGCTCGCCTACCTGCTCGGCACGTCTCGCTACGCGACGGACCTCCTGGAGCGCGAGCCGCAGGGAGTGCGCATGCTCGGCGGCGACCTGTCTCCGTTGAGCGCCGAGGCCCTCACCAGCGAGATGACGTCCGTCGCCTCCCGACAGAGCGACCCGGTGGAGGCGGTGCGCGCGATCCGCGCCGTACGCCGCCGAGAGCTCCTGCGTATCGCGTGCGGCGACCTCGTGGCCGAGACCGACGTGGCGCTGGTCGGGGCCGGGCTCTCGCGCCTCACTGACGCGACCCTGGAAGCGACGCTGGCCGTGGCGATGGACGCCGTGCGCGTGAGCCGCGGCCTCGAGGCGGAGCCGAGCCGCATGGCCATCGTGGCGATGGGACGCTACGGCGGGTTCGAGCTGTCCTACGGCAGTGATGCCGACGTCATGTTCGTGCACGAGCCGGTGGACGGAGCCGAAGCGCCGGTCGCTGCGGCGTACGCGCAGGCGGTGGTGGGGGAGCTGCGGCGGCTGCTGTCGCTGCCCGCGACCGACCCGCCGCTGGTGGTGGACGCCGACCTGCGACCGGAGGGCAAACAGGGGCCGCTGGTCCGGACGCTGGCTTCCTATGCGGCCTACTACGCGAAGTGGTCGCACGTGTGGGAGTTCCAGGCCCTGCTGCGGGCCGACGCAGTGGTCGGCGACGCCTCGTTGCGGGAGCGGTTCACCGCCTTGATCGACCCGCTGCGGTTCCCCACCGCGGGGATCGCGCCCGACGACATCGTGGAGGTGCGGCGGATCAAGGCCCGTGTCGACGAGGAGCGGCTGCCGCGAGGCGCCGATCGCAACACGCACCTCAAACTCGGTCGTGGCGGCCTCGCCGACGTCGAGTGGACCGTCCAGCTCCTGCAGATGCGCCACGCCGGCGCCGTGCCCGAGCTCCGGACCACCCAGACCCTGGCGGCGCTCGACGCGGCGGTGGCCGCGGAGCTGATCGAGCGCGAGGACGCGGAGATCCTGGCCGCCGCCTGGCGGTTGGTGAGCCGGATGCGCAACGCGATCACGCTGGTGCGGGGCAAGCCGTCGGACCAGGTGCCCCGCGACGCCACCGAGCGCGCAGCCGTGGCGCGGGTGCTCGGCTACGTCGCCGGCGACTCGGACCGGATGGTCAACGACTACCTCCGCACCACCCGGCGAGCCCACGCAGTGGTGGAGAAGGTGTTCTGGAGAGAATGAAGAGTTAAACTTCATTTAGCATTCAGTGAAGTGATATTCTTCTTTCTTGTGAGGTGAAGCCATGACCGCAACCACCCTGATCGGAGACCTGATCGGGTCCCGGACCGCCGCCGACCGGCAGGCGTTGCACGCGCGCTTCGAGCGCGCGCTGGACCAGGTCAACGCCGCCTTCTCCCCGCCCACGCCGATGCGGATGCAGGTCGGGGACGAGTACCAGGGTGTCTTCGCGACCCTCGGTGACGCCCTGTCCGCGTCCTTGCTGGTCCGGCTCGCGCTACGCCCCGAGGGCGACATCCGGCACGGGATCGGTCGCGGTGACGTCGAGGTGCTGGGCACGTCGCCAAGGGTCGAGGACGGCCCGGGCTGGTGGGCCGCCAGGGCTGCGATCGAGCGGGTGGAGCAGGCGCAGGCCAGGGCCGCGACCCGCACCCTGAGGACGGCGTACGTCGCGGACGTCTCGGTGTCCGAGGAGGACCGGACCGCCCACGAGGCCCTCGTCAACGCCAGCCTGTTGCTGCGCGACGAGCTGGTCAGCGGCCTGTCGGCGCGGTCGTTGTCGGTGCTGCGTGGTCTGCTGGCGGGACAGACGCAGCGTGACCTGGCCGAGCAGCTGGGCATCAGTCCGTCAGCGGTCTCCCAGCGGGTGCGCGCCGACGGGCTCGGGACGATCCTGGCTGCGCACGAACTGATGGGAGAGCTGACATGAGCTGGCTCGCCGTGCTGCTGATCGGGCTGGCGCTGGCCGACCTGACCCACTCCGTGCGCCCGGTGCGCATCCTGCCCGAGTGCATCGGCGCGGTCGGCGCGGTCCTGGTCGGCCTCTGCGCCGGGCTGACCGAGTGGCGCGATCTCGTCGCTCTCGTCCTGATCGCGCTGGCCGTCCTCGCCTGGGGCCAGACCGTGACCAGCGGCTTCGCCGGCCGGATCCCAGCCTGGGTGCCGCTCGCCGTGCTGGCCATCCCGGTCGGGCTGGCGGTCGGCTTCGCCGGTCAGGCCGGTGCCGCGGACGGCCTGGTCGGGGACTGGCTGGGCGGCACGCCGATTCCCGTGCTCCAGGGCGTGGACGCCGATCGGGCCCTGGTGGTGGCCGGCGCCTTCGCCGTACAGCTCAGCACCGGGAACGTCGTGGTCCGCCTCGTGCTGGCAGCGACCGACACCGTCAACCCCGCGAGGCACGGTCAGGTGGACGACCCGGAGATGCAGCTCAAGGGTGGCCGGCTGCTCGGGCCGATGGAGCGGGTCTTCATCCTCGGGCTCGCACTCGCCGGCCAGGTGACGGCCGCCAGCATCGTGGTGGCCGCCAAGGGGCTGCTGCGATTCCCCGAGCTGTCGTCACGGCGTGACCAGGAGCGCATCCATCTGCTGACCGAATACTTCCTCGTGGGCAGCTTCGTCTCCTGGCTGGTCGCGCTGAGCTCGCTCGTGCTGCTCCATTCCTGACAGATCAGCCGAGAGTCACCTGCACGACCGCCGGACGTGGGCCGGCGAAGTCGCCGGGAGCCGCCGTGCTGCCGGCGGGGACGTAGTCGGGGAAGCGCGAGGTCTGCGCGGCCCAGGTGCCGTCCTCGCCCGGGTGCTGGACCGCGACGAAGACCGAGCCGTCCCGGTCGTGGATCACCGGACCGCAGGTCTCGGCCTCGGTCGGGACAGCGAGGAACTGCTGCACACGGCCGCGCTCGGGGCCCGCGACCGGCACCTTGAACAGTCCGTCGTTGAGGCCGATCGAGGAGGGTTGGCCGTCCGTGGAGACCCACAGGTTGCCGACGGAGTCGAAGGCGAGGTTGTCGGGGCACGAGATGGGCGAGACGGGGCCGTCCCAGCCGCCGAAGTAGGTGCCGGCGGTGGCGGCGTCGCCACAGATCAGGATCAGGGACCAGTCGAACGTCGAGGCGGTGTGGTCGCCTGCGGTCGGCCGGATCTCGACGACGTGCCCGTTCTTGTTGGCGTTGCGCGGGTTGGGCTCGGTCGGCCCCTCCTTGCCGACCTTGCCGCGGTCGGTGTTGTTGGTGCACGCGACGTAGATGTAGCCGTTGACGTAGTTGGGCTGCACGTCCTCGGGGCGGTCCATCTTGGTGGGCTGTATGGCGTCCGCGGCCAGCCGGGTGAGGACGAGCACCTGCTCGGTGGTGAAGCCGGGGACGACCGACTGGCCGTCCACCGTCAGCGGGATCCACTCGCCGGTGCCGTCGCTCACGCCGTCGTCGAGGCCGTCGCCGGTGAAGCGGGCCACGGACAGGTCGCCGTGGGAGAGCAACGTGAGGTTGTGCCGGCGGTCCTTCGACTTGGCGCCGGTGCGGTAGGCATCGCGCGAGACGAAGCGGTAGACGTAGTCGAAGCGCTCGTCGTCGCCCATGTAGGCGACGACCTTGCCGTCAGAGTTGATGATGACGTTGGCGCCCTCGTGCTTGAAGCGCCCCATCGCCGTGTGCTTGACCGGGGTGGACGCAGGGTCCTCCGGGTCGACCTCCACGATCCAGCCGAAACGATGCGGTTCGTTGGGGTTGGCGACCGCGTCCCACCGGGGGTCGACCGAGCGCCAGTTCCGGGAGTCGCCGCTGGCGGAGAGGCCGTAGCGCTTCTCGGTGGTGCTCGTGCCGGCGGCGAGGAAGTACTGGTTGAAGTTCTCCTCACCGGACAGGACGGTCCCCCAGGGGGTCGTGCCGCCCGAACAGTTGTTCATCGTGCCCAGCACGCGGCGGCCCGTCGGGTCGGCGGCGGTCCTGAGCAGGTCGGAGCCCGCGGCCGGCCCGTCGAAGGTGAACGGCGTGTCCAAGGTGATCCGCCGGTTGCGGCGGCCGTCGGGGACGTAGGTCCACGTCGCCCCCGCGGACCTGCGGCGGAGCTCGACGACGCTGAGGCCATGGGCCGCCCAGGCGGTCCGGATCAGCTCGGCACGGTCCAGATCGGGCGGGAACATGATGGCCTCGTTGGTGTACTCGTGGTTGGCCACGAGCAGGGCGCGGGTGCCCAAGCGGTCGGTGACGATGATGTCGAGGTAGTCGCAGTTGTAGCCGAACTGGCCGGCTTGCCTCGCGGAGGTCTGCGCGGTGGCGTCGAATGCCGGCGCGCCCGGCAGGATCGGGTCTCCCCACCGGATGATCGGGTCCCAGCGGTAGCCGGCGGGCACGGTGAAGGCGTCGACGTTCTTCGCCACCGGGGCGATGGGCGCGAAGTCGAGCGAGCCCCTGCTGGGCATGCCCGGCGTGCCTGCGCGCAGCGGGCTGCTGAACAGGGCGGCCGCCGGCTGGCTGGTCAGGGCAACACCGACCGTGCCGAGGGCAGCAGCACCGAGAACGCTGCGGCGCGACAGGGCGGTGGCCGCGATGTCGCGGAAGTAGCTGGTCCGGGTGGTGTTGGGGGCCTCGACGAAGCAGGCGTCGCCACACCGAAGGTGGCAGGTGACGGCGCTGCGGTTGCCGTGGACGAGATCTGCCATCGGGAGGGCTGGGCGCTGAGGGGTGAGAGTCATGCCCGCGAGTCAACAGCTCTCCGCCGACGCCCAGGTGGCGTCGAGGTGAACACCGATGTGACTCGTCGCGTCCTGCGACCAAATGCAGCGGACGGCGTGACCCCGAAGGGTCACGCCGTCCGGCGCGACGATGCGGTGATCAGCCCTTGTTGACGGCCGACTTGAAAGCGGCGCCGGCCTTGAAGGCGGGGGCGGTGCTCGCGGCGATCTCGAGGGACTCGCCGGTCTGCGGGTTGCGGCCGGTGCGCGCGTTGCGCTGGCGGGCCTCGAACGTGCCGAAGCCGGGCAGCGTGACCTTGTCGCCACCGGCGACGGCGCTGGTGATCGACGACAGAACGGCCTCGATGGCCTTGTCGGCCTGGGCGTTGGTCAGCTCGGCGTGCTGCGCGACGGCGTCGCGGAGGTCGGACTTGTTCACTGGTTCTCCTCAACAGTTCGTGGTTGTGACGGCTCAAGCCAACACCACGTCGCCCACATTGCCGAAAGCGGCCCCGTCCTGCGGGCGTTCGGCCGCATCGACCGGGCAGGCTTCGGACTGTCCGCAACCCGTCCACCGACGGCGGCCGATAGCATCGACCCCGTCCGTTCCACACCACCCAAGGAGCATCCCCGTGTCCGACATCAAGGTCGTCCGCATCCACGCTGGCCAGCGTGAGGAGCAGGACACCACGACGGGCACCAAGGCCTGGGAGCTCTTCAAGGAGGACGCCGACGTCGTTGCCGCCCGGGTCTCGACGGGCTCGACCAGCGACAAGCACCTCAAGGACCTCGCCTACGTGCTCCAGGACGGCGACGAGGTCGAGGGCGTCGACATCGCCAGCAACGACGGCCGCGACATCCTGCGCCACTCGACCGCGCACGTGATGGCCCAGGCCGTGCAGCAGATCTGGCCCGCGGCCAAGCTCGGCATCGGCCCGCCGATCGAGAACGGCTTCTACTACGACTTCGACGTCGAGACCCCGTTCGTGCCCGAGGACCTGGTCAAGATCGAGTCCGCGATGCGCAAGATCATCAAGGAGAACCAGCGCTTCGAGCGCCGGGTCACCACCGATGCCGACGCCGTCAACGAGCTCCGCGACGAGCCCTACAAGCTCGAGCTGATCGGCCTCAAGGGCGGCGCGGGTGCTGCCGACACCGAGGGTGCCAGCGTCGAGGTCGCCAGTGACGCCGGCGCCGAGCTGACCATCTACGACAACATCGGCCGCAGCGGCGAGGCCAAGTGGTCCGACCTGTGCCGTGGTCCGCACCTCCCGACGACCAAGCGGATCCCCGCCTTCAAGCTGATGCGGACCGCTGCGGCGTACTGGCGCGGCGACGAGAAGAACAAACAGCTCCAGCGCATCTACGGCACCGCCTGGGAGACCAAGGAGGCGCTCGACGAGCACCTGCACCGGATCGAGGAGGCCGAGCGTCGCGACCACCGCAAGCTCGGTCGTGACCTCGACCTGTTCAGCTTCCCCGACGAGATCGGCTCCGGTCTGCCGGTCTTCCACCCCAAGGGTGGCGTGATCAAGCGCGAGATGGAGGACTACGTCCGGCAGCGCCACATCGAGGAGGGCTTCGAGTACGTCGGCACCCCGCACATCGCCAAGGAGGGGCTCTTCCACACCTCCGGCCACCTGCCCTACTACGGCGAAGCGATGTTCCCCGCGCTCGACGTGGACGGCATGGACTATCGCCTCAAGGCGATGAACTGCCCGATGCACAACCTGATCTACCGCTCCCGGCAGCGCTCCTACCGCGAGCTGCCGCTCCGGTTGTTCGAGTTCGGTTCCGTCTACCGCCACGAGAAGTCCGGCGTCGTGCACGGGCTCACCCGCGTCCGCGGGTTTGCCCAGGATGACTCGCACTCCTATGTCACCCCCGAACAGGCGCCGGGTGAGATCCAGCACCTGCTCGACTTCTGCCTGGGCCTGTTCCGGGACTTCGGGCTCGACGACTTCTACCTCGAGCTGTCCACCCGCGAGACCGAGGGCGACAAGAAGGACAAGTTCATCGGCTCCGACGACCAGTGGGAGCTCGCGACCGAGGTCCTGCGCGACGTCGCCACCGAGTCCGGGCTCGAGCTCGTTCCTGACCCGGGCGGGGCTGCCTACTACGGCCCGAAGATCTCGGTGCAGGCCCGGGACGCGATCGGCCGAACCTGGCAGATGTCGACCATCCAGTACGACTTCAACCAGCCCTCGCCCGAACGCTTCAACCTCGAGTACGTCGCTGCCGACGGCTCGCGCCAGCAGCCGGTGATGATCCACTCGGCCAAGTTCGGCTCGATCGAACGGTTCATCGGGGTGCTCGTCGAGCACTACGCCGGAGCCTTCCCGCCCTGGCTCGCACCGGTGCAGGTCCAGGCGATCCCGATCGCGGAGAAGCACAACGACTACCTCTTCGACGTGGCGCGCCAGATGAAGCTCGCCGGGCTGCGGGTCGAGGTCGATGCCTCGGACGACCGGATGCAGAAGAAGATCCGCAACGCCCAGCTGCAGAAGGTGCCCTTCATGATGATCGCCGGCGACGACGACATCGAGAAGGGTGCCGTGTCGTTCCGCTACCGCGACGGCCGCCAGGACAACGGCGTGCCGCTGGCGGAGGCGATCGAGCGGGTCCAGCAGGCGGTCGCGACGCGCGAGCAGGTCTGATCGCGTCGTGAGCGATCCCGACGGGCTGGCGCGGCTGTGGACGCCGTACCGGATGGCCTATGTCCGCTCGGACACCACGGCCGACGGGTGTCCGTTCTGCCAGATCCCGCACGGAGACGACGTGACCAACCTCGTGGTGGCGCGGGGCGTGACGGCCTACGTCGTGCTCAACCTGCACCCCTACAACCCAGGCCACCTGATGGTGCTGCCGTATCGCCATGTCGCCGAACTCGAGGACCTCACGCCCGGGGAGTCGGGCGAGCTGATGGCGCTGACCCAGCAGGCGATCCGGGTGATCCGCACGGTCAGCAGCCCGCACGCGTTCAACATCGGCGTCAATCTCGGCGGAGCGGCCGGTGGGTCGTTGGCGGACCACCTGCACCAGCACGTCGTCCCGCGCTGGTCCGGGGACGCCAACTTCATCACCGTGATCGGGGACACCAAGATCCTGCCGCAGCTGCTGGAGGACACCCGGGCCCTGCTCGCGGACGCCTGGCCCGCCGGACCTGCGACGTAGCGGACGCGCGGCCTTGCGCCGGTGGGCCACCGGGAGGAGATTGGACTCCGATCGGTGGCGCCACCGGGGTGCCACCCGAAGATGAGGAGGTGCGCTGTGATGCATGCACGCTCCACGTCGATCGCCGGAGATCCCATCCAGATCGACGCGTGCATCCGCTACGTGCGAGACGACGTCATGCCGGAAGTCACGGCCATGGACGGCTGCTTGGGGCTGTCCCTGTTGGCCAACCGGGACACCGGTCGTGTCATTGCGACCACGTCCTGGTCGTCCGAGGACGCCATGCAGGCCACGGACGGCGTGGTGAGTCCGATGCGGGACCGGGCCTGCGAGATCATGGGTGGCGAGGCCACCGTTGATGAGTGGGAGATCGCGGTCATGCACCGCGAGCACGATGCCCGGGAGGGGTCGTGGTGCCGTGTCACGTGGCTCCGCTGCGAGCCTGCGGACGTCGAGTCGACCATCGACTTCTTCAAGGACTTCGTGATGGCGAGCATGGAAGGCATGGAAGGCTTCTGCAGCGCGAGCCTGATGGTCGACCGAGCCACCGGGCAGTGCTGCGGCACGTCGAGGTTCGAGACGCGGGCGGACCTGGAAGCCACCCGCGACATGGCCCGAGGGCTTCGCGAACGGCGCAGTCGGCTGCGCGGTGTGGAGTTCACCGACATCGATGAGTGTGAGGTTGCGATCGCTCACCTTCGGGTCCCTGAACTGGTCTGAAGGAGCAGGCACGAGTGCCGCCGATCGGGCGTGGCCCGACCGGCGGCTGTGGCCAGGTGCGGAGTCAGCCCAGGGCGAGCGGGTGCGGGTGCGCCCCGGCGCGACCCTGGAACGCCAGGATCTCGGGGTTGCGGATCCGGCCGTCGTGGATCTCGATGGCCCGGCTGATGGTCTCGTCATCGGACCAGGCGTCGGGTCCCGAGAGCACCGTCTCGATGAACGGCATCAGCGCCTCGCTGTTCTCCCAGGTCGCGGAGTTCCAGAGGTAGGACGGGCTGTGGTCGACCGCGTAGTAGTTGACGTGGTCGCCGACGGTGAACATCGGGTCCTCGAACGTCGTCGGCGTGGCCCATTCGAACCCCATGGCCTCGTCGCAGGAGACGTCGACGATCAGGCTGCCGGGACGGAAGGCGCCGAGGTCGGCGCTGCGCAGGTAGGTGAGCGGCGCGGCGGTGTCCTGCAGCGTGCAGTTGACGATGATGTCGTTCTCCGCGAGGTAGGGCGCGAGCGGGACCCGGCCACGGTCGGTGATCACGTGACTGACGCTCGGGTCCTCCGGGTCGTGGTCGAACTGGCGGATCCGCACGGAGTGGATGGGGGAGCCGACGGCCGCGACGCCACGCGTCGTGAGCACCGCAACCTCGTTGACTCCGTGCGCCTTCAGTGCGGTGACCGCGCCGCGGGCGGTCGCGCCGAAGCCGATGACCACCGCGCTCAGCCGACGGCCGTAGTCGCCGGTGACACCGACGAGCTCCATCGCCTGGAGCACGGAGCAGTAGCCCGCGAGCTCGTTGTTCTTGTGGAAGACGTGAAGCCCGACGTAGCCGTCCGCGGTCCAGTGGTTCATGGCCTCGAACGCGATGAGCGTCAGCTCGCGATCGATCGCGAGCTGCGTCATCGTCGGGTCCTGCACGCAGTGCGGCCAGCCCCAGAGCACCTGGCCGGAGTGCATGGACGCGACGTCCTCGTGCTGGGGCTTCGGCAGCACCACCACGTCGGAGCCGGTGATGATCTGCTCGCGGGTCGCGAAGCCGGCCACGTGCTGGGCCAGCTCGGCATCGCTACGGCCGAACCGTTCGCCGTACCCGTGCTCGAGGGTGGTCCGGGCCGCGATGCGCGGGTCGAGACGGGTCAGGTGATCGGGGTGGAGAGGGAGACGGTGCTCGTTCTCCTTGGTCGACGTGCCGACGATGCCGAGACTGAGGAGCGTCACTTCTTCTTGCTGCCCAGGCTTTCCGTGGCGGCGCTGCCGCCGGTCGCCTTCGCGTGCTTGTCCGCGCGCTTCTCCTTGATGGACTTGGACTTCTTGGTCATGCCTTGCCGTGGCGACTTGTCGGCCATCGGGGCTCCCTTGTTGGAAGCCTGGATGGCTCCGTGTGGTCACAGTACGCCGCCCCGGTAGCCTGCCCGACGTGGATGACGCGCAGCTGGCCACCCTGCTCGTGCGGGAGGCCGGCACCCTCGCCGCGGCGATGCGAGACGAGGGCCTCGACGCCGAGACCAAGACCCACGTCTCCGACGTCGTCACGGCTGCCGACCACGCCGCCGAGGCCCAGGTGGTGGCGACGCTGCGCCGCGAGCGCCCCGACGACTCGATCGTGGGGGAGGAGGGTGCCGACCACGAGGGCACCAGCGGCCGGACCTGGGTGATCGACCCGGTCGACGGCACCTACAACTTCCACCGTGGCCTCGACTGGTGGTGCAGCGCGCTGGCCCTGGTCGACGGCGACGACCTGGTCCTGGGGGCGGTGCACCAGCCCGCGACGGGGGACAGCTATCTCGGCGGGCCGTCCCTGGGGGGCACCCGCAACCGGGAGCCGCTCGCGCGGCTGACGGATCGCTCGCTGCGCGAGTCGTGTGCGACGACCTACCTCCATCCGCCGTTCTACGACGGCGAGATCGGCGAGGCCTTCGTCCGCGCGGTCTCGGGCGTCGCGACGTTGCGGATGATGGGCTCCGGCACCATGGACGCGGTCGCGATCGCGCGTGGCCAGTGCGACGTGCTCTTCCAGCACTCGGTGCCCGACTGGGACCGGTTGCCCGGCGCCGCGATCATCCGTGGTGTCGGGGGGGAGTCCCGGGTCGTGCACGTGGCCGGAGTCAACTGGCACGTGGCCGGGGTGCCCACGGCGGTCGCCGAGATCTGCCACCGCCTCACCGACGGGTAGCCTGCGCCCGTGCCCGAAGGAAATCTGTTGAGCAAGTCCGTCCTTGACCGCTTCAAGGGCTTCTGGCAGGGCGTGGTGCTGCAGCCCTTCGTCAAGCTCTTCATCAGGCTCGGCATCAGCCCCGACGCGGTCACCCTCGTCGGCACGATCGGCGTGTCCGCCGGGGCGCTGATCTTCTTCCCACAGGGGATGTTGTGGCAGGGCGTGGCGTTCATCACCGCCTTCGTGTTCAGCGACCTGATCGACGGCCAGATGGCGCGCACGATGGGTCGCAAGGACACCTTCGGCGCCTTCCTCGACTCCACCCTCGACCGGATCGCCGACGGCGCGATCTTCGCCGGGCTGGCCCTCTACTTCGCGTGGGAGGCCGAGGACGGGCTCTACCTCTGCCTGGCCCTGGTCTGCCTGGTGATGGGCTCGGTCACGTCGTACGCCCGCAGCCGCGGCGAGGGCCTCGGCTTCAACGCCAAGACCGGCATCGCCGAGCGCGCCGATCGCCTCGTGGCGATCCTGGTGATGACGTTCCTCGGTGACGTGCTCGACCTGCCGATCCTCTACGAGGCCGCCCTGTGGCTGCTCGCCGTGGCCAGCACCGTGACGGTGCTCCAGCGCATCCTGCTCGTTCGGCGGCAGGCCCTTGCGGCCGTCGCTTCCGAGGGGTCATAGAATCGGGCCATGCCTGAGCAGACCCCCACCACCCCCGAATCCACCCCTTCGACCGGCACCTCGCGCGTGAAGCGCGGCATGGCCGAAATGCTCAAGGGCGGCGTGATCATGGATGTCGTCACCGCCGAGCAGGCGAAGATCGCCGAGGACGCCGGCGCCGTCGCCGTGATGGCCCTTGAGCGGGTGCCTGCCGACATCCGCGCCCAAGGCGGCGTCAGCCGGATGAGTGACCCGGACATGATCGACTCCATCATCGACACCGTGTCGATCCCGGTGATGGCCAAGGCCCGCATCGGTCACTTCGTGGAGGAGCAGGTCCTGCAGTCCCTCGGTGTCGACTACGTCGTCGAGTCCGAGGTGCTG
>NZ_JANPEO010000346.1:0-1925 GCF_031422975.1 Nocardioides sp.
CACCGAGCAGGGCGAGGTCGGCCCCGGCGGCGGCCCGCCCGGTGACCTCTACGTCGAGATCCACGTCGACTCCCACCCGACCTTCACCCGCCACGGCAACGACCTGCACAGCACCGTCACCCTGCCGATGACCGCGGCCGCGCTGGGCACGACGCTGACGCTGCCGCTGCTCGAGGCCGACCTCGAGGTCGGGGACGACTCCGAGGTCCGCACCGACTACGACCTCGTGATCGGCCCCGGCACCCAGTCGGGCAGCGAGCAGATCCTCCGCGGCTTCGGCGTCCCCGGTCTACGTGGGGGTCGAGGCGACCTGGTCGTCACCGTCGTCGTCGACACCCCGACCCGGCTCGACGATCGCCAGGAGGAGCTCCTGCGCGAGCTGGCCGCCCTCCGCGGCGAGGAGTCGCCCACCGGCCAGGTGCAGTCCTCGCAGAAGTCCGTCTTCGGCCGGCTGCGCGACGCCTTCCAGCAGCACTGAGCCATGTCGCTGCCGGTCCATCTCGTCGCCTCCCTCGACGGCGTCGCCGTCGGGTCCGACGTCGAGGTGACCGGTGACGAGGCACACCACGCCGTCGCCGTACGCCGCCTGCGAGCCGGCGAGGAGGTCGTGCTCACCGACGGCGCGGGTCACCGCGTCGTGGGGTCCGTTGCGTCGACGGGAAAGCGGCTCTTCAACGTGACGGTGACGTCCGCGTCCTTCATCGAGCGACCTGCTCCGTCCTTCACCGTCGTCCAGGCCCTGCCCAAGGGTGACCGGGGCGAGCTGGCGGTCGAGGTGCTCACCGAGATCGGGGTCGACACCATCGTCCCGTGGGCAGCCTCCCGGTCGGTGGCGGTCTGGAAGGGCGAACGCGCGGCCAAGTCGCACGCCAGGTGGCAGGCCACCGCGCGCGAGGCAGGCAAGCAGTCGCGTCGCACCTGGCAGCCTTCCGTGACTGCGCTGGCTTCGACGAACGACGTCGTCGCCCTCGTGGGGAGCGCCGCGCTCGTCGCCGTGCTCCACGAGGACGCCACCACCCCGCTCGCCTCGCTCGACGTGCCGACCGTTGGCGAGATCGTCGTCATCGTCGGCCCCGAGGGTGGCATCGCTGCCGACGAGCTGGCGGCCTTCGAGGCCGCCGGCGCCGTCACCGTCCGCCTGGGCGACGAGGTGCTGCGTACGTCGACCGCCGGCGTCGCCGCGGTCAGCGCCCTGCTCTCGCGCACCCACCGCTGGGGTCAGAGCTAGGTCTTCGGTTCTCGACCGACGTGCCGGGGGCCACTTCGATGGTGATCGTCGTCGTTGTCGCGGCGTGTCGCCATCGCCGTACGGCGTGTCCCGGGCTCGGACGCCTGAATGTGAGCCCGACGGTCGGCTCTTGGACCTGAGTCTTCTCGAGAATCAGGTCGAAGAGACACCTACTCCACGACAGTGATGCGCCGGCTGTCCGTGTGTTCGCGGCCCTGTCCGGACGGGTCGTCGGTCGACGAGACAACGAGATAGTCGCCGGGCGGGACGTCGGTCAGGTCGAAGGTGACCTCGAAGGGGAACAGCCTGTCCTCGCCCCAGCCGGCGATCGCGGGCAGCTGGTCGACGATGTAGGTGCCCTCCCAGCGCTGGATGCGGGTGACGATGTTGCCCTCGAAGGAGTTGCCGGCGCCCTGGACGACGAGCGGCTCGTCGTTGTCGACCTGCATCCCCTCAGTGGGCGTGGTGATCGAGACGAGCGCAAGGGTGTCGAGCACCGGACCGTTGGCGAGCGGCTCGGAGACGGGTATCCCGAGGATCTGGTCGGTGCGCTCACCGTCGAGAGTGAGCTCCACCGGCACCCGGCCCTGGCCGTAGATCGCCTGGGCGGTGTAGACGAGCTGCTCGATCGCCAGACCGGCCTCGGCCGGTGACATGCCTGCAGGTCGTCCGCGCGGCGCCTCCGCGACGTCGATCT
>NZ_JANPEO010000347.1:0-1923 GCF_031422975.1 Nocardioides sp.
CGTCGGTGAGCAGCGCACCACCGCCCGAGGTGGTCATGATCTTGTTGCCGTTGAACGACACGATCGCGCAGTCGCCCGCGGAGCCGGCCGGCCGCCCGTCGCGGGTGGCTCCGAGGGATTCGGCCGCATCGACCACGAGCGGGACGTCGTGGGCGGCCGCGACCTTGGCGATGGCTGCGTGGTCGGCGATCTTGCCGAGCAGGTCGACCGGCACGATGGCACTGACGTCGGCACCTCGGGCGAGTTGGTCGGTGACCGCATGCTCGAGGAGCGCCGGGTCGACGTTGCCCGACTCGTCGGAGTCGACGAAGGCGGGCGTGGCGCCGCAGTAGGTGATGGCGTTGGTCGTCGCCGCGAAGGTCAACGAGGACGTCACGACGACCGAGCCGGGCAGCACTCCCATGGCGAGCAGCGCCAGGTGCAGTGCGCCGGTGCCCGACGACAGGGCGACGCCGTGCCCGCGATCGGCGTACGCCGCAAGGTCGGCCTCGAAACCGTCGACCTCCGGGCCCAGGGGGGCGACCCAGCCGGAGCGGATCGCGCGGACGAGGGCGTCCTCCTCGGCCTGCCCGACGTCTGGCGAGGACATGTAGATGCGCTCAGCCACGCGCGCTCCGCAGTCCGGGGAGGGCCTCGGGATCGACGGACGGCACCGCGACGGATCGCACCATCGGGTGCTTGGTCGGCGCCGGCTCCTCATCGTCGGAGAAGAGCGCCTCGTGCAGCTTCTCGCCGTCGCGGAGGCCGGTGAAGGTGATCTCGATCCGCTTGCCCGAGGTGGCGATCATCCGGCGCGCGACGTCGAGGATCTTGACCGGCGTCCCCATCTCGAGCACGAGGACCTCGCCGGGCAGACCGATCGCGCCGGCCTGCACGACGAGCTCGCAGGCCTCGGGGATGGTCATGAAGTAACGGGTGACGTCCGGGTGGGTCACCGTGATCGGTCCACCCTGCTCGATCTGGGTGTTGAACGTGTGCAGCATCGAGCCGCGGGAGCCGAGGACGTTGCCGAAGCGGACGCTGATGTAGCGGCGGCCGGTGGACTCGGCGTACCACGCCGTCACCTGCTCGGCGAGCCGCTTGGTGAAGCCGAGCACGCTGGTCGCGTCGGCCGCCTTGTCGGTGGAGATGTTCACGAGGTGCTCGACCCCGTGCTGGTGCGCGGCCTCGAGGACGTTGCGGGTGCCCTCGACGTTGGTCTTCCACCCCTCGTCGGGGAAGCGCTCGAGCAGCGGGAGGTGCTTGAGCGCGGCGGCGTGGAAGACGATCTCGGGCCGGTGGTGCGCGAAGACCGCGTCCAGCGCCTCGTAGTCGCGGATGTCGTTGAGGACGGTGTCCTCGCCGTCGAGCAGGCCGTGTCCGTGGATCGAGAGCTGGACGGAGTGGAGCGCCGACTCGTCGCGATCGAGGAGCACCAGGGTGCTGGGCCCGAAGCGGTGCACCTGCCGCGCGAGCTCGGACCCGATCGAGCCTCCGGCGCCGGTGATCAGGACACGGCGTCCGGAGAGGTAGTCGGCGATGTCACCGAGGTCGGTGTCGATCGGGTGCCGGCCCAACACGTCGGTGATGTCGACCTGGCGGATGCTGCCGAGCTCGACCCGGCCGCCGATCATCTCCGAGATGGGCGGCAACGTCAGGAACTCCAGGCCGGCGTGGTCGACCTGGTCCTGCAGCTTGCCGACGAAGCCACCGGAGGCGGAGGTGATCGCGAGGATGACCGTCTCGGCGTCGAGCTCGTCGGCGGCAGTGATGAGGGCGTCGCGGTCGCCGACCACCGGGATCCCGTGCAGGCGAAGGTGCCGCTTGGCCGGGTTGTCGTCGATGAGTCCGACGACCTGGTAGTCAGGGTTGCGTTCGGCACGGAGCAGGCTGACTAGCTGGTAGCCCGCGTCGCCTGCGCCGTACACGAGGGCGCGCTTGACC
>NZ_JANPEO010000348.1:0-5487 GCF_031422975.1 Nocardioides sp.
GCGTGCATGATCATCTCGGCGCTGTCGGGGTCGAGTGGGTGGGTGCCGGTGTGGTCGCGGAGGTAGTAGCGGCCACGGGGGGTTCGCCAGAGATATCGCCCTGGCCCGGCTTGTCGACACTGGTAGCCGCCAAAGGTCTTCCAGCGGTGGTGGGTCCGGCGCAGTGGACCGGAGTTGTGGGTGCCGGTCTGGTCCGGTGGCCCGCGATGCTCGTAGGGCCGGGGATGGTCGTAGTCCACGCTGATCCGGGTGCCGGGTGGGGCGTAGGGGAAGACATCGCCGCCGGCGGTCTGCCAGGTGTGGTCGCGGAGCCGGTCGGGGTGTTCGTAGTCGGTGATCCTGATCCGCGCGTTGAGGTCGCGGACGGGTTGCAGGCTGATGTCGGCGTGGCCGAGGAGGTCGGCGAGGTGCTGGACGAGCATCGGTCCGATGCCCTCGACCCGCGCGATGCCGGCGCTGCCCGTGACGGCTCCTCGGAGAGCTTGGTCGGTGAGGTGGACGTGCACGACCGCTTTGGGGCGCAGGGAGGCGAGTTGGCGGGTCGTGAGCGCGGCGAGTCCGGCGAGGGTGTCGACCAGGTGGCTGGGCGCCCAGACCGGGCGGGCCTCGCCCTCGTCCTCGTCCTCGCCCTCGTTCTGGCGTGCTGCCTCGTGCTCGGTCTGGGTGTGTTCGAGGAGGAGTTGCAGGAGGTCGGCGGGGCGGGCGAGCCAGCCGAAGGCCAGGGCGCGGAGCTCGTCGCGGTTGTGGTCGTGGCCGTGGGTGGTGGCGAGGATGTCGGCGACGCGGTCGAGGATCGCGTCGATCCATACGGCGTTGCCGTCGCTGACGCGGGCGATCACGGTGCGGAGGCCGGTTTCGTCGGCGCGGGAGAGAGCGACGTAGCGGCGTCGGGCTTCGAACGCGAGGCGCTCGGCCTCGTGGTCG
Source organism: Nocardioides sp. (assembly GCF_031422975.1). Lineage (GTDB taxonomy): Bacteria > Actinomycetota > Actinomycetes > Propionibacteriales > Nocardioidaceae > Nocardioides. The sequence goes on from NZ_JANPEO010000348.1 coordinate 925, forward strand.
GGGTCGGCCTCGATGGTCTTGGCGCGGGCGAGCTCGAGCACCACCGCGGGTGACTCCGCGGCGATCACGGCGGCGATGGCCCGGTCCACGATCCCGACCCGGTCGACGGCCAGGGGCCGGCTGATCACGGCGGCCTTCCGCGCGACCCACGGTTCGCACTCCAGGGCGCGGACCACGGCGAACGTGAGTGGCAGGCGGTGGCGCAGGTCGAGGATGTCGGCGATCACTGCGCGGGTGGTGGCGTGGTGGGTCTGGCGGGCGAAGGAGAGCTCGGCCAGGGCGAACTCGCGCATCGGTGGGGTGCCGTCGCCGCCGGGCTGGATCATCTTCTCCCGCGCGTGCGCGGGGAGGTCGGGGTCGTGCACCGGGAGGTCGGAGTGCAGGTCGGCCCAGTGCGCCGCGACGAGGAGGTCCTCGACCTCGGCGAGCCGTCGCGCCTGTGTCGCCGACTCGGCCAGCGCGAGGGTGGCCGCGGCGTCCAGGTCATCGAGGCGCCCGTCGGAACCGAAGCCCGCAGCGGGTCCTGGTGTGGTGTCGATGACGGCGGAGGTCATGATCCGATCCTATATCGAACACCTGTTCTGATACAAGGGATAGCTGTATCATTTGTGCAGTTCAAAGGCTTGTTGGCGGGCCGTCGAGGATCCGACAGGGCGTGGAGCGGATGATCCCCTGCGGAACCGTTGCGCCCGCACGCTCGTCCGAGCCAGATGAGCCCGCGCGGCCGCCTGGCCCTCACACTGTTCGCCGTGCTCGTCCTCGCCGCCTGCGGGACCCAGACCGGCCCGAGTGATGGGCCGGCTGCCACCGGGCCGGCATCGAGTGAACCGACCGCCCCGAGCACGCCGACCGTGACCGAGGTGACCTACCCGGTCGAGGTCGAGGAGCCCACCGCACATCCACCCAACCAGGTCTCGCTGCGACTCCCGGGCGGTGGCGTCGAGAAGCTCACGACGTGGTCCTACTGCCTGCCCGGCATCTGTGCCGACGGGTGGCGCGGCGACGGACGCAGCCTGTTCACCGTGGGCTCGCCCGAGCATGTCGACTTCACCTTCGGGGTCCCCGGCTGGGACTTCGAGGCGACGCTGGCGGAGCCCGGCGAGGGCGGCTGTCTGCGGCAGGTTCCCACGAGGGTCGAGCGACTCGATGCGCACACCTTCCGGGTCTTCCCGGCCGGACCCGCTCGCGAGTGGGTGGTCGACCTGTTCGGCCGTGGCCAGGACGGCTCCGTGTCGGGCAGCTTCCGGTGGACGACACCGACGGCCGGCGAGCTACCGATGGAGGCGACCGGCAGCCTGTCGGTGCTGGCCGACCACGACGGACAGCTGGACAGCTACGGCGTCGAGCTCGGCATCTCCCAGCTCGACCACGTGCCCGAGCGGGCCAGCGCCACGATCGAGGTGATCAGTGACAACGGCCGGGCCACCACGATCGATCTCGGCGCCCAGCGCGTGAGGTGCCGGATGGGCGCGGGCGGACTCTCCTTCGACCGCCAGGACGCCGCGCAGGCGGCGATCGACCTCGGAGGTGACTCGTTCACCTACGTCGTGCACCTCACGATGGACGGCGTCGACTACACCGGCACGGCGCACTGGCCCGAAGACACCAATGAGGAGATCACGCCGGCCGTGCCGCTCGCCTGGACGCCCGCCCTGCCCGGTTACGCCGGCTGACCCTGGCCGCGTCACACCTTCTCCAGCACGAGCCCGGCGAGCACGTCGGGGTCGGACAGCATGTCGATGGCCACGATGCGCTCGTCGATGACGGTGAAGTCGAAGACCACCTTGGCCTGCCCGCGATACATCCACGCCGCGCCCGCGAGGCCGTCGACGATCGTCAGGAGCGCCGACTGGGCACCTCCGTTGAAGCGGTTCGCCACGTCGCGAGCCCCGACCAGCAGCGGCACCGGCCCACCCATGGCCACCGCGGTGGCGTCGGCGCGGCACACGACGTCGGGGTCGAGGAGCTCGAGCAACGAGTCGAACTCGCCGGCCCGCGCGGCCTTGAGGAAGGCGTCGACGATCTCGCGTCCCGGAGCGGTGGCGGGGGTGGTGCCACGGATGCGTCGGCGTGCGCGGGAGGCGAGCTGGCGGGTGGCGGCGGGGGAGCGGTCGAGCATCTCGGCGATCTCGTCGAAGGACACCGCGAACAGGTCATGGAGGACGAAGGCCACCCGCTCGGGCGGGTTCAGCTCGTCGAGCACGGTCTGCATCGCACCACCCACCGCCTCGGCGACGACGACGTCGTCCTCCGGAGTCAGCGAGAAGTCGGAGCGTTCGAGATGCGCGTCGACGAGGTCCTCGCGCCGCGCCGTACGAGATCGCAGCTGATCGAGGCAGATCCGGCTCACGACCGTGGTCAGCCAGCCCCGGAGGTTCTCGACGTCCGAGACGTCGGTGCGCTCGTAGCGCAGCCAGGCTTCCTGGACCGCGTCCTCGGCGTCGCCGCCGGGCCCGAGGACCCGGGTCGCGACCGCAGTCAGGTGGGTCCGGTGCCCTTCGAAAGACTCCATGTCACATTCCTCTGCTCGGATCCGTCACCAGTCTGACGAACCAACCGCGCCGGTTGTGACCGGTCGAGACCAAGGAGAAGAGAAATGAGCCACTCAGTCATCATCCCCGTCACGGAGATCGACGCCGCGACCGCGTTCTACACCATCGCGTTCGGCATCGAGCCGCACACCGACACCCCCTACTACGTCGGCTACAACGTCGCCGGTCAGGAGATCGGGCTCAACCCCACCGGCCACGCGAGCGGCATGACCGGCACCGTCGTCTTCTGGAACGTCGACGACGTCGCCGCCAAGGTCGCCGAGGCCGAGGCGGCCGGAGCGACGATCACTCAGCCCGCGACCGAGGTCGGCGGCGGCGTCACCACCGCCATCGTCACCGACCCCCATGGCAACCAGCTGGGGTTCATCTCTCAGTGAGCAGGGAGGCCTCGTCGACCTCGTGGTCGACGGGGAGACCGGCCCGCCAGCTGTTCCAGTGCCAGCCGAGGTAGCGCTCGATCCCGCGCACCACGTGCGCCGAGCGGATCGACGGGAAGACGTCGAAGGCATGTTGTGCGCCCGGCAGCTCGGCGTACACGACTGACTTCTTCGAGACGCGGCGCAGCTTCTCCACGAACGCGCGGGCCTGGCCGACGTCGACCAGGGTGTCGCGGTCGCCGTGGATGACGAAGAAGTCGGGCTCGTCGCCGTCGATGCGCAAGATCGGCGAGGCGGCCTCGAAGGCCTCCGGGTCGTCGTCATACCTCTTCTTGAAGACCCTCGGCGCGAGGAACCCGTCCCGCATCGCCTTCGCGCTGCGCAGCCCGGTCGAGCCGGCGAGGTCGTAGACGCCGTAGTGCGGGACGGCTGCCTGGACGGACGTGTCGGCGTCCTCGAAGCCGGGCTGCCATTCCTTGTCGTGGGGCGTGACCGCGGCCAGGGCGGCGAGGTGGCCGCCGGCGGAGCCGCCGGTGATGACGATGTAGTCGGGGTTGCCGCCGTAGTCGGCGATGTGTTCCTTGACCCAGGCGATGGCCCGCTTCACGTCGATCACGTGGGCGGGGAACGGGTCGCGCGGAGCGAGGCGGTAGTTGATCGCGACGCACACCCACCCGCGCTGCGCCATGTGCTGCATGAGCGGGATGCCCTGCTGGTCCTTGGTGCCGAGGGTCCAGCCCCCGCCGTGGACCTGCAGCAGGACCGGCGCGCCGGCGAGCTGTTCGACGCCCGCCGGACGGTGGATGTCGAGCATGGAGCGGCGCCCGAACTCGGCATAGGCAATGTCCTTCTCCACCCGGACGGCGCGGTCCTTGAAGTTGAACGGGTTGACGAGCTTGGGCCACGGCGTCGCGAGCTCGGTCGGGGTGGGTACGGCGTCGAGCTGCTCGGCGTAGTCCACACCCAGGCCCTCCACGAGGGCGTCCTCGACCCGGTCCTTCACCTGCTGGGACTGGCGGATGATGTGGGCCAGACCCGCGGTGCTGGCGGCCGCGAGCGTGACGCCGAGCCTGGAACGCAGTCTGGAGCGTCTCGACGGGCGCAGCTGCGCCGCGGAGTCGAGCACCGTCAACGCCAGCATCTGCGGCGCCAGCTCGCCGAAGAGCCACCCCGCGAAGAAGGTGGGGACAGCCGCTTTCGGGTTCGACGGCGGACGGAGGGCGTTGGCGGTCAGGGCGGCCACGATGGCCTGGCGTCGCAGATAGCTCACGCGGCGACCCTAACGGTCACCTCAACGGAACTAGAACGTGTTCCGCGCGTTGATCCAGCATGCCGCCCATGGATCGCCTGTCCGGACTCGACGCCAGCTTCCTCTACCTGGAGTCGCCGGCCCAGCTCATGCACGTCTGCGGTCTGGTCATGCTCGACCCGGCCACCATGCCCGAGGGCTATTCGTTCGCCTCGATGCGCGCCGGCATCGAGGACCGCGTCCGCGACGTGGCCCACTTCACCCGCAAGACGAAGTCGGTGCCGTTGCGCCTCGACCACCCCGTGTGGGTGCGCGATGCGCACTTCGACATCGACCGTCACGTGCACCGGCTCGCGTTACCCCAGCCCGGCGGCTACGCCGAGCT
>NZ_JANPEO010000349.1:0-7217 GCF_031422975.1 Nocardioides sp.
CGGACCTACGCCCGGCGGACAGAGCCCGATAGCGGATCGCTCAATGGGAGGTCCGAGCGACGCCGCCAGGAGATGAAAGGCTCGACTCATGAACGTTCTCTTTATCGCCGGATTTGCCGTCATGAGGGTCGCCTGCTGGACGCGGGTGAGCGGGGTCAGCGCCACGGCAGCTCCCCGATCACGGCGACCGCCGGGCCGCTGCGCACGTTGTCCAGGAACCCGGAGGGCGCGGCGAACTCCTCAGGGGTGAGGACCGTCGGGTTCACGGGACGGTGCACCGCCGCCTCGACTCGGGTGCACGCCTCGTAGACCGCGTCCACGTCGGGCTCGCCGAGCACCATGACGTCGATGTCGTGCGGCGCCGCACCGGCATCCCCGAGCATCCGCGCGGCGAAGGAGCCGTAGAGGAATGCCGACTCGATCCCGTCGATGCGGGCGAGCTCCTCGGCCAGCATCACCACCGGGCCGGTCGCGACCGTGAGGATCTCGCGCAACGGGCCCACCAGCGGGCTCTCGTTGTTGCCGCGGATCAACCTCGTGCGGCCCACCTGTCGCTCGCTGAGGATGCCGGCGTCCGCCAGGCGCGCAACCTCGCGATGCGCGGTCGGGTAGGCCAGGCCAGCCCGCTTCGCCAGATCGGTGATGCTCAGCTCATCGCCGGTGAGCAACAAGGCGGAGAGCAGGCGCGCCTGACCGTCCGACCGGAAGATCGGAGCGAGGAGCGGCGCCTCAGTTCTCATATGGCTGAGGTTATCCTCCATTATATTGACAGTCAACGACTCCGCGTCCAGTTCTTCGGCCCGCACGCCGTGTCGTCACACGTTCTCGACCAACGTGCCTGCGCATCACCTCCTAGGGGGAGACCCCGGCCGCGGGGATCACCCCGAACACGAGCTGGGTCTCGGTGTGCCGCACCACCGGGTGCACGGTCACGTGCTCGAGGACCAGGTCACGCAGCGCCTCGGACGACTCGACCGCGACGTGCAGCAGGTAGTCGTCCTCGCCGGCCACGTGAAAGATCGTCAGTACACCCGGGATCACCGACAAGGTGGCGTGGAAGCGGTTGACCTCGTCCCGGTTGTGGGTGCCGAGACGCACCTTGACCACCGCCTGGATCGGAAGCCCCAAGGCGCCGAGGTCGACCTCCGCGTGAAAGCCCCGGATCACCCCGGAGTCGCGCAGCGCCCGGACCCGGTGGATGCAGGTCGATTCCGCGATCCCCGTCCGCGAGGCGAGGGCCGCGTTGGTGAGCCGGCCGTTGGCCAACAGCTCGGAGAGGATCCGACGGTCAGTATCGTCCAGGGGCCGGGGCGAACCGGCTGGCAGCTTCTTCGGCTTGTTGGCCTTCCGCACGGCTGAGTCTCCATAAAATTTCGAAGTTGTGGTCACTGGCGTCACATTCTTCAACAATACTTTCCACTGGTCGCAGAAAATAGCATCGTGCATGGATGGAATACGCCACGCTCGCCCTCGACTCGCTCGCCCTCGACTCGCTCGCCGTCCACGCCGGTCGCGACGACCTCGCTGACCTGGGCGTGCATGCCCTCCCACTCGACCTGTCCTCCACGAGCCCGCTTCCGGACCTGGAGCACGGCGGGGCGTCGTACGAGGCGATGGCGACCGGTGGCCACCCCACCGCCGAGGGCGGGAACGTGTACGCCCGGCTGTGGAACCCGACCGTCGCCCGGTTCGAGTCCGCGCTGGCCACGCTGGAGCGGACCGCCGAGAGTGTCGCGTTCTCTTCGGGCATGGCCGCGATGACCGCGTCCATCCTCGCGGTGAAGGCCGAGCTCGGCGGCAACCACGTGGTCGCGGTGCGCCCGCTGTACGGCGGCACCGACCACCTGCTCGCCTCGGGGCTGCTCGGCGTCGAGGTGACGTACTGCGCCCCCGACGAGGTCGCCGCCTCTGTTCGTGAGGACACCTGCCTCGTCGTCCTGGAGACTCCGGCCAACCCGACCCTCGAGCTGGTCCACATCCGCGCCGTCGTCACCGCCGCGGACGGACGACCCGTGCTCGTCGACAACACCTTCGCCACCCCGGTGCTGCAGAACCCGGCCCTCGACGGCGCCGCCCTGGTGCTGCACAGCGCGACGAAGTACCTCGGCGGGCACGGGGACACCGTCGGTGGCGTCGTGGCCTGCAACCCCGAATGGGCAGCGGCCCTGCGCCGGGTCCGTGCCGTCACGGGCGCCCTGATGCATCCGCTGGGCGCCTACCTGCTGCACCGCGGCCTCAGCACCCTGCCGCTTCGAGTACGCGCCCAGCAGGAGTCGGCGCACAAGACCGCCGCCTGGCTGTCCACCCACCCCGCAGTGGTCCGGGTGTTCTACCCGCAGATCCCCGAGTGCGACCCGCTCGGTCTGGTCGGCCGCCAGATGCGCGGCCCCGGGGCGATGCTCGCGCTCCAGCTCACCGGCGGCTATGACCACGCGGCCCGGGTCACGAGCAATGTGCGGTTGTTCACCCACGCGGTGTCTCTCGGGGGCGTGGACTCGCTGATCCAACACCCGGCGGCCTTGACTCACCGCCCGGTGGCGCCGGACGCTCGCCCGTCCGCCGACATCGTCCGGCTCTCTATCGGCCTCGAAGACGTCGACGACCTGCAGCGGGACCTCGACCAGGCGCTGGCTCGGAGCTGAGCCCTACCGGGGCTTCGTAGGAGTGGAGCGGTGGTTCGACGCCACTCCGCATGCGACCTGATTGCCTGGCTCACTCGACCTCTGGAGGCGCGACCCGTCCCGCAGCCCAACGAGTTGCGGGGCGAGTCATCCTGAACAGCGACCGCAGTCAGGCCCGCATCTCGTAGGCGCCGTCGTACGCCTTGACTTGTTCCCAGACCCGTTCGAACCGATCGCGATCGACAACGGGCTTGCGGATCGCCCCGATCGCCCACTCCTGCTGCGCTTCGCTCGAGGCCGCCTTCCCGTGCAGGGCCACGACGTACGCCGAGAAGTCGCGGACCTGGAAGTCGAAGATCTGGTCGAGTACGACGCGGTCGAGGTCGGTGATCTCGGCCTGTTCCAGGATCAGCTGCCCGTAGACGATCAGCGAGAACAGGTGTCCGACGTTGAGCAGGAAGTCCAGGTCCTTCTGCTGGTCGGCATCCGGGCCGGCCGTACCGAGGAGCGTACGAAGGGCCTGCGCCTGCTCGTAGAAGCGGGCCACGTTGGGGACCTCGGCGAACTGCTCGTAGATCGGCGCCCAGTCGTTGAACTGCACCTTGCCCGCGCCTCGCGCCGGTCCCTGTGCGAAGAAGAACGTGTCGTCGGCGGCATCCTTGCGGGTTCCGATCGGCGCGTACGTCGTCGCGTTGAAGAAGTAGTTCGGGATGAACTTGATGATCTGCGCGACGTTCACGTGCACAGTGCCTTCGAGTCGCGGCAGGGTTCCGATCAGGCGGGCCACCTCGCAGAAGTAGGTGTCCTTCTCGAAGCTCTTCGCGGCGAGCACGTCCTGGAGCAGCGTGACGACCAACTCACCCTCCGAGGTGACCTTTGACTTCGTCATTGGGTTGAACAGCAGGTAGCGCCGGTCCTCGCGGCTCGCGCTGCGGAAGTAGTCAGTGGCGCGGTCGCTGAACAGCTTCATGGCGACGATGCGTGCGTAGGCGTCGACGAAGCTCCCCTTCACGTGCGGGAAGTCGGTCACCGGGTTGCCGTAGAGGATCCGGTTGTTCGCGTGCGTGATGGCCTCGTAGAACGCATGCTCGACCATGCCGATCGAGCCGCTGCACAGGTTGAACTTGCCGACGTTGACGGTGCTCAGCGCCGCCGAGAACGCGTCCGGTCCGGCGTGCAGGATGTCTTCCTCGCGCACCGGGTAGTCGTTGAGCCGGAACGTGCTGACGTACATCTGCCCGTGCACGACGTTGTCGATGAGCTCGTAACTGTCGTGCTGGCTGTCGGCGGCGAACCAGATGTAGGCGTCCGCGCCTTCGAGATCGGTGCGCCGCCCGAACACTGACACCGTGCTGGCAACGTTGCCGTTGCCGATGTAGTACTTCGTGCCGGACGCCCGGTAGCCGACGCCGTCGGCGAGGTCCTCAGCGTTGTCGGAGGGCGTGAGCAGCAGGTCCGTGTTGTAGACGTCAGCCCCGTGGTCGCGCTCGGAGAGGCCGAACGCCATCACTCCCCCGTCTTCGAGCTCCTGGGCGACCCGCTTCTTGACCGCCTCGTTGTCGCTCATCCACACCGGTCCGAGGCCGAGGATCGTCACCTGCTCGGCGTACCAGTAGGCCAGGCCATAGAAGCCGAAGATCTCGGACAGCGCCGCGTTGCGGGCTGCGTCCCAGCGCTTGTTCGGATCGCCATTGGCGTACGCCGACGGGGTCAGGAAGGTCGAGAAGAGCTTCTCCTTCTTGACGAAGTCGAGGAAATCGGCGACCCAGGTCGCGTCGAGGTCGTCGCGCAGGAGCTGGATCTTGCCTCGCGCCTCGAACCAGTCGATGACTGCGCGCAACTGCCGACGCGTCTCCTCGTCGAACTCCGCGAAATCGGCGGTGCCAGGGTTGAAAAGGAGTGCGGAGCCGGTCATGGGCGTGCCTTTCCTCAGGGCGGACGCCCACAACCTACCAGTGGGTAATCAGGCGTCTCAGACCTTGACCGGTGTCCTCCGATCGGACAATTATGCCGACCCGTCCGGGCCAGCCAGGGCCCGTTTCGACGATTCTCTCTCACTGGACGAGGTCGTCGCACCCCGCGTCTCGAGCTGCGATCAGAGTTACCCGGTCGCCAGCGGCGATCCGTCACCGAAAGCGGATCCTCTACCGGTGCTGGGTCAGCGTCGCGCACACCACACAGCGGACAACTGCCTTCGGGCCCGGCCACCAGCTCGACGCACGCCTCCTGCGTCGGATCGCTCTGGCTCGCGCGCGCAGGATCCGAGGGTGCAGGGGTTCCACCCGCGCTACAACACCATTACCAGCGGCGACCCGGTCGGGCGGACGCGGCGAACCCCGATGAGGACTGCCCCGAGGCATCGCGGTGCAGCGGCCTGCCTTCGCGGCGGCGGTCGAAGGTTCTGTCCGGGCTCGAGGTCTCCTTTGCTACGACCTGGAGCACCTGGGTCCGGCAGGTGGCGAACGGTCGCGCCGATGGTCGGCTACGTGACAGTGAAGTTCGCCATCATCGCCATGTCCTCGTGCTCGAGGTTGTGGCAGTGCAGCATGTAGCGGCCCTTGTAGTCGGTGAACTTGATGAGGACCTCGACCGGGCCGTCCCGGGTGACATTGACGGTGTCTTTCCAGCCGGCATCAGAGGGGTCGGGTCGACGGCCACCGCGGCTGAGTACTTGGAACTGCCCGAGGTGCGCATGCACAGGGTGGCTGACCCAGTCGGTACTGAAGCGCCATCGCTCGACGGTGCCCAGCTTCGGGCTCGCCGTGTTCGCGGCGGGGTCGAAGGGCTGGCCGTTGATCGTCCAGATCCCGGTGGAGTCGTCCTTGCCGAAGTCGAAGCGGCGGGAGGTGACCGCCTGCTGAGCATTGAGGACCTCGAAGTCGCCCACGAGCTGGGTGGGCAGTGGCCTTGACTCGTCGGTCTCAACACGGTCGACCACGAACTTCATGACTTGGCCGGTGTTGCCCTTGTCGAGGGAGTTGCTGAGCACGATCTCGGTACCGACGGGGTAGCTGGAGAAGTCGACGATCACGTCAAAGCGTTCGCCGGGCGCAACCGGGATCGAGGCGAGCTGTTGTGGGGCTGCGAGCAGGCCTGCGTCGCTCCCGATCTGCACGAACGGCGCCCGCTGATCGCCGCCGCTGGGGTGCATCTGAAGGTCGTAGCGGCGCGCGTTCGAGGCGTTCAGGATCCGCAACCGGTAGCGGGTGTTGGCGACCTTGGACACTGGCCACGGGGCGCCGTTGACCAGGATCACATCACCGAGCGCGCCTTCCATGTAATCCTCCTCGTCGCCGGCCCGGTGGATCAGTGTCGGGTCAACCGACGGGTACATGAACTCACCGTCCTCGGCGAACGCTCGGTCGCAGATCACGAGAACCAGTTCCTTCTCGCCGGCCGGGAGCCCGAGGGTTTCCTCCTGCTCGTCACGGACGATGAAGGCACCGGCCAGGCCACGCCAGACCTGCGGACCGGTGAAGTCCATGCGGTGGTCGTGGTACCACAGCATCGTCGAGCGCTGCTCGATCGGATACTCGTAGTCCTTGTACTCCTGGTGAGTCGTCCAGACCTTCGGGTCCGGCCGACTGCCCATCGGCCCCATCGTCTGGCCATCGGACATCTGCATGGAGTGCATCGCGGCGTCGACTCGCTCGGGGTAGCCGCGTGGAACCGTGACGTCGGTGGGATAGCCGTCGGACACAGGCGGCGTGACGCCGCCGTGCAGGTGAGTAGTGGTCGGGACGGGAAGTTCGTTGTGGATCCGGACCACGATCGGGGCGCCGCGGCGGGCCTCGATCGTCGGACCCGGGAACATGCCGTCGTAACCCCATACGGTCGTCTTCAGACCGGGCACGATCTCGTGTGTCGCGGTCCGCTGGGTCAGCTCATAGACATCCTGCCCATTGCGGCGCCCGGTCGACTTGAGCGTGGGCAGCGTCGGCAGGGCGGTCACGAACACCGCTGGCAGCGTCACCCGCGAAGTCAGGACGCGCTCATCGTCGTCAAAGCCCGACCGTCCGTCTTCGGCGTCGTCGAAGCCGGAACGCCTATCGTCTTCCGAGCCGGAACGTCCCGGCTGACCACCGGAGGGCCGGTCGCTTGCTCCGCAACCCGCGACACTCATCCCGGCGATCCCGATTCCGGCGATGCCACCGATCTTGAGCAACTGTCGTCGGTCGAATCGGTGGTCGGCACTCACTTTGCTTCTCCTTGGACGATATCGGGCATCGGCGTGGTGCCGATGGTCGAACGAGTAGGACTGTGGTCGTGACCCGCAGACGGTTCGGCAGCAGCAGGGGTCCCGCGCGACCGTTCCTGCCGTGACCTGGGGCCTCATACGCGGGTGGTGAGCGATGAGCGCGGCTTCTCGCGTCGCGCTTGGTCGAGTGGACCAGCCGCCTTCCGACGGCTCTCATGTCGTCGTCCTGCTCACCAACGGTAGGCGCCGGGACCGGCCCGCCACATCTGCCAGGCGGAGGGACTTTGCCCTCCGGCAAAAGGATGGGACCCGTCCGCGGCATCATCCCTGCGAGGGAGACGCATGATGCGCCTCCCGTCCGATGTGCGGCGTGCGGCGCATCCCTATGGTGGTCAGCA
>NZ_JANPEO010000350.1:0-3363 GCF_031422975.1 Nocardioides sp.
CGACGGCAGCGAGTTCACGGTCGAGACGCTCGGCCTCTACCACCTGCACGACGTGGTCCACCACGTCCGCGACGTCAGCGCATGAGCGCCACGGAGCAGACGGTCCGCGCCTACGACCTCGATGCGGCCGCCTACGCGTCGAACGGCGCCACCCTGCCCGACTCGGTCCGGCGCGACATCGAGGCGTTCGCCGAGCGCCTCGGCGCCGGCGCCCGGGTGCTGGAGATCGGCAGCGGCGGCGGGCGCGACGCGGCGCTGATGGAGGAGCTCGGGTTGCGCGTGCGGCGTACGGACATCACGCCCGGCTTCGCGGCGTTGCTCCGCGAGCAGGGGCACGACGCCGACGTGCTCGACCCGCTGACCGACGACCTGTCCTCGCCCGACGGCGGGTACGCCGCCGTGTGGGCCAACGCCTCGTTGCTGCACGTGGCCAGGGCAGATCTGCCGAAGTTGCTCGCCCGACTGGCCGCAGTGTGTCGACGCGACGCCCTGCTCAGGCTCGCGGTCAAGGAGGGCGACGGGGAGGGCTGGTCGACGCACGGCTCGATCAGCAACCCGCGCCACTTCACCTACTGGCGAGCCGATGCGCTGCGCGAGGTCGTGACCGGTGCCGGTTGGCAGGACGTCGAGATCGGGCGTCAGCTGGGCACGAAGAACCAGGAGTGGTGGCTCGAGGTCTCGGCGGTGCGGGCATGAGGCACACCGAGTTCTGGACTCGGCTCGACGACGCGATCGGCCGGGCGCGGTCGCGGTCGTGGGCCGAGCTGTTCGTGCTCTCCGAGCTGGGCAACCGGACCACCGTCGAGGCGCTCGACGCCGGCGTCGCGCCGAAGCAGGTCTGGGCGGCCGTGTGGCGCGCACTCGAGCTTCTGGACACGCAACGATGACCGTCGAGGCGCCGGTCGTCGACATCGCCGCCGTCCAGACGCGCACGATCCGCACGCTCGTCGTCTCGCAGGCCGTCGGCGCCGTGGGTGTCACGATCGGCGTCGCCACCGCCTCCCTGCTCGCCCGCGACATCTCCGGCAGCGAGAGCATGGCCGGGCTGGCGCAGACCTTCCAGGTGCTCGGCACCGCCGCCGCGGCCGTCCTGCTCGCGCGGCTGATGCGCCGCCGAGGTCGGCGCATCGGCCTGGTCACCGGCTATCTGCTCGGCGCGGCCGGCGCGCTGCTCGCCGTCGTGGCGGGCGTGGTCGACTCGATGCTGGTGCTCCTGGCGGGCGCCGTGCTCCTCGGCGCGACCACTGCGGCCAACAGCGGCTCGCGCTACGCCGCCACCGACCTCGCCCCCGAGCAGACCCGGGCTCGGGCACTCTCCGTGGTGGTGTGGGCGACGACCATCGGCGCCGTCGCCGGGCCGAACCTGACCGGAGTCGGGGCGTCGTTGGCCCGATCCGTGGGGATTCCCGAGCTGACCGGCGGGTTCGCGATCGGGTCGGTGGCGCTCGCGGCGGCGGCCGGCTGGATCGGGGTACGCCTCCGGCCCGATCCGCTGCTCGTGGCGCAGGCGGCTGCCCCGGTCGCGACGAGCGACACTGCGACGCGGTCCTGGTCGCGCTTCACCGCCACGGTGCGCGACGTGCCGGCCGTGGGTGCGGCCGTCGTCGCGATGGCCTGTGCGCACGCGGCGATGGTGACGGTGATGATCATGACTCCGCTGCACATGGAGCACGGGGGAGCGGCGCTGCAGATCATCGGTCTCGTGATCTCGCTGCACGTGCTGGGCATGTTCGCCTTCTCGCCGCTGGTCGGACTCGCCGCCGACCGGTGGGGACGGCCGCCGGTGCTGATGGCTGGCGGGGTCACGCTGCTCGTGTCGCTGGCCCTGTGCGGCTCGGCACCCGAAGGGTCCTCGTGGCAGATCTTCGCGGGGCTGTTCCTGCTCGGCCTCGGCTGGTCCTTCGCGACGGTGGCCGCCTCGACGATCATCGCGGACCGTACGCCGCTGGCCGCGCGCACCGACGTCCAGGGCACGTCCGACATGGCGATGTCGCTGACCGCCGCCGGCGGGGGAGCGCTCGCCGGGGTGATCGTGCAGGTGTTCGGCTATCCCGTGCTCGCGGCCTTCGCCGCGGTGCTCGGCGCGGGCGTGATCGCAGCCGGAGCCGCGACGCGCAGCGACCGGCGCGACTGACCGCGACACGCCGGAATCGAACACCCGCATCGAACAGACGTTCGGGTTAGATTGTGTCCACAGGTACGACGCACGAGCGAGGTTCTCCACAGAGTCGACCTCCCTGATCAGGGGATGTCGGTGGCTCGCTCTAGCGTCGCAGACGTACCTGACATCCGACACGTAGAGAAGGACACGCACATGGCTGGTGGAGATCGTGAGAAGGCGCTGGATGCAGCGCTCGCCAACATCGAGAAGTCGTTCGGCAAGGGCTCGGTCATGCGACTGGGCGACGAGATCCGTGCTCCGCTGGAGGTGATCCCCACCGGCTCCATCGCGCTCGACGTTGCGCTCGGTCTCGGTGGTCTGCCCCGCGGCCGCGTCGTGGAGATCTACGGTCCGGAGTCGTCCGGCAAGACGACGGTCGCCCTGCACGCGGTGGCCAACGCCCAGCGCGCGGGCGGCATCGTGGCCTTCATCGACGCCGAGCACGCTCTCGACCCCGACTACGCCAAGGCCCTCGGAGTCGACACCGACGCCCTGCTGGTCTCCCAGCCCGACTCCGGTGAGCAGGCACTCGAGATCGCCGACATGCTGATCCGCTCCGGTGCGCTGTCGCTGATCGTGATCGACTCGGTGGCCGCGCTCGTGCCCCGCGCCGAGATCGAGGGCGAGATGGGCGACAGCCACGTCGGCCTCCAGGCCCGGCTGATGAGCCAGGCGCTGCGCAAGATGACCGGCGCGCTCAACAACTCCAAGACCACGATGATCTTCATCAACCAGTTGCGCGAGAAGATCGGCGTCATGTTCGGCTCGCCCGAGACCACCACCGGTGGCAAGGCGCTGAAGTTCTACTCCTCGGTGCGCCTCGACGTGCGCCGCATCGAGACGCTCAAGGACGGCACCGACATGGTCGGCAACCGCACCCGCGTCAAGGTCGTGAAGAACAAGGTGGCCCCGCCGTTCAAGCAGGCCGAGTTCGACATCATGTATGGCAAGGGCATCAGCCGCGAGGGTGGCCTGATCGACGTCGGTGTCGAGGCGGGCATCATCCGCAAGGCCGGCGCCTGGTACACCTACGAGGGCGACCAGCTCGGCCAGGGCAAGGAAAACTCGCGCACCTTCCTCAAGGACAACCCCGACCTCGCCAATGAGATCGAGAAGCTGATCCTGGAGAAGCTGGGCGTCACTCCGGCCGTCGACAAGCCCGCCGACGACCTGAGCGACGAGCCCATCGGGGTCAATGACTT